>JANXTN010000251.1 GCA_025352435.1 Ferruginibacter sp.
TGAATAAAGAAAACCTGTCCGCCTCTTTCAACTTCATAATAAATAATATCCCTGATGGTGTCTTCATTAAACACCTGCACTTCTGTTTGTATAGGTTGCCTGTTAGGTGGTGCGGTATTGATAATACTTAAATCTCTGGCGCCCATCAAACTAAACTGTAACGTACGGGGAATGGGGGTTGCAGTAAGTGTTAGAGAATCTACAGTTGTTCTTAATGTCTTTAATTTCTCTTTTGCGGCTACGCCGAATTTTTGCTCTTCATCAATGACCATGATGCCGAGGTTTTTAAACTGTGCATCTTTTCCAAGCAATGAATGTGTGCCAATGATGATATCTATCTTCCCTTCTTTCAGCTTTGCAAAAGTTTCTTTTCGTTGTTTGGCAGTTTTAAAACGGTTTACAAAATCTACCGTGACAGGAAAATCTTTTAAGCGATCACTGATGGTCTTGTAATGTTGGTAAGCCAAAATTGTTGTGGGCACAAGTATGGCCGCCTGCTTACCATCGCATACAGATTTAAATGCAGCACGTATGGCGATTTCTGTTTTACCAAAACCTACATCCCCACACACCAGCCTGTCCATCGGGATAGATCTTTCCATATCTCGTTTTACATCTTCACTTGCCTTGGCCTGGTCAGGTGTGTCTTCATAAATAAAACTTGCTTCCAGTTCCGTCTGCATATAATTATCCGGGCTGTGCGCAAATCCCTCCAGACTTTTTCTTTGTGCATATAATTTTATGAGATCGGTAGCAATATCTTTTACCTGCTTCTTAGTTTTGTCTTTCAGCTTCGCCCACACATCGCTACCCAGTTTATTCATTTTGGGTATACTACCCTCTTTGCCACTGTACTTACTTATTTTATGTAGAGAAGAAATATTTACATACAATAAATCACCGTCTTTGTATTGTATACGTACGGCTTCCTGCATTTTCCCGCTGGCATCAATCTTTTGTAACCCGCTGTACACACCCACTCCATGGTCTATATGGCTCACATAATCACCGGGCTGCAACTCCCGTAATGTTTTTAAAGTAAGTGCTTTGTTTTTGCTGAAAGCCTGTTTTACTTTGTATTTATGGTATCGTTGAAATATTTGATGATCAGTATAACAAACCAGTTTTAGATCTTCATCTATAAAACCTTCGTGAATGGAAAATGCAATGGGCGTTACCTGAATCTCTGCTTTTAGATCAGTAAAAATAGTATGTAACCTTTCTAACTGTTTTGGATTATCAGCAAAAATAAAAATGTTGTATTCCTTCTTTTCAAACTCCTGTAAATTTTTAATAAGTAAATCAAACTGGCGGTTGAAAGAGGGTTGGGGTTTGGTGGTGAATTGGATGGATGTCAGGCTGAGCTTGTCGAAGCCGGGTCGAATTAAATCAAGTTCGTTTTCTGATTGCATCGCCTTCGACAAGCTCAGGCTGACATTGTTATTGTTTGAAGCAAAATACGCTTTCTTCCCAATCTCCACAATGTGCCTTTGCGCTATTTCTTTCTCCAATATTTCGGCATCAACAAAGTCAGCAGCATTCAAATCTTTTATAAATAAATTATCAGTAGTGCTTTCATCAATTTCTTTAAAAGTAAACAATGAAACTCCCTCTGTTTCATCTTCAATTTTTTCTTTAATGAATTCCCAGTCTTCCATCCACACCACAGTATTCTCCGGAAGAAATTCCAACAGGGAAACCTTCTCTCCTGTTTCAAACTGTGTCTCTACATTTGGGATGATATTTACCTGTAATAATTTTCTTTCGCTGAGCTGTGTTTCAGGGTCAAATATGCGAATACTGTCCACCTCATTCCCGAACAATTCTATGCGATAAGGTTTTTCATTTCCAAAAGAATAAATATCCATTATTCCACCACGTATTGCAAACTGACCGGGCTCATATACAAAATCTGTTTTGGTAAAACCATGCTCTATAAACCGCTGCAGCATCGTGTTTACATCCAACTCATCTGCCTGTTTTATGCTGATGATATTGTCTGATAATGTTTTTGATAGTACAACTTTTTCAAAAATCGCTTCAGGATAAGTAACAATAATTTTCTTTGCCTGCGATAAGTTTTTAGCCTGTGTAATTTTTGTCAATG
>JANXTN010000116.1 GCA_025352435.1 Ferruginibacter sp.
TGCAGAAGTTACTGCAAGTTTGCACATCCCAACCATTGGTATTGGTGCAGGCAATGCATGCGATGGGCAGGTACTCGTAATGCACGATATGCTTGGCATTAATGCAGAATTTAAACCACGGTTTTTACGCCAGTATTTAAACATGGGCGAGCAGATTACCGGTGCTATTCAACAATATATTACCGACATTAAAAGCAGCGATTTTCCTAACGAGACGGAACAGTATTAATTCTATTTTTTGGAGCGTAGCGTTAGTTCATCTCTCAACAGTGGTCCCGCTTTTCGCTATTACTCCGGCACAGAGCCACGCCCAAACCTTCACCGGGGTAGCCGCTGCAATCGGGGCTAGTATTTGAACAGCAAATCTTTTTTCAACTTTATTCGTTTAGATACTTCGCATACATATACTTTCGTTAAAACAAAAATTGTTAAAATATTTTTTTCTTCTGTGGATTCTTCAAAAGTTTTCGCCTAAAACAAGAGAGAAATATAACTTTATAGCATGGCAGATAATTTTGATAAAGAACGACACAGAAAAGCGCTGACCTATACAGCGATTATTTGTGGGGCTTTGATATTCTTGTTTATATTTATTAGTTGGACTGTATTGCCCCCTGCCCCACCCGTTGTGCAAGATTTAATGGAAATTAATTTAGGTAACAACGATGAAGGTTTTGGAGAAAACCAGCCGCTCATAAAAGGCCCAGGCAAACCCGAAAAAGAAATTGCAGAACAGCCACAACCTGCGCCCGCAAAAGAAGAAGTAGCCGAAGAAAAGATCACCCCTGATGATAATGCAGAAGAAAATGCAGCTCCTGTTGTAAAGTCTGTTAAGAAAACAACTCCCATAAAAGTTACTACACCAACTCCTACAACCTCGGTATTACCCACACCTAAACCTAAAACGCCTAAGTTGGTTTACAATGGTCCTGGCAAACAAAATGGTAACAATGCCACACAAGATAATGGTTACACTATGCAGGGTAATAATAAAAACGGCAAAGGAGATGCAGGTGACCCAACAGGTAACAAAGATTCTTATGGCAATACACCAGGTGGTAAAGTTGGTGGGCCAAAAGTCATCAGCGGTAATAGAAAAGTGGTTCGTTATTATTCTTTTACCGGTGCACTAGCCAAAGCAACTATCAATGCAGTGATAAAAGTTTCACCAAGTGGTACAGGCACATTTGTTCGCATAGGTCAGGGAAGCACAAGTTTTAGCAGAGATTATGCTACAGCCATTTCAGGTTATTTAAGAAACATGCAGTTTGATAAAGCAGATGATGAAAGTATTGTGACTGTTCAGTTCAATTTTAATGTGCAGTAAAACCTACTGCAGAACACCTTTAGTTTGTTATAAATTTCTACATTTGACCAATGATGACCTACACAGAAACATTGGATTATTTGTACAGCCAATTGCCAATGTTCAGCAAGGTGGGAAGCAGTGCTTATAAAAAAGATCTCCACAACACCATTGCATTGTGTAACCACATTGGCAATCCTCAAGAGAAATACAAAACTATACACGTTGCTGGTACAAATGGCAAAGGCAGTACATCGCACATGCTTGCCGCTATTTTGCAGAAGGCTGGTTACAAAACGGGTCTATATACTTCACCACACATAAAAGATTTTAGAGAGCGCATTAGAGTAAATGGCGAAAAAATTTCTGAGAACTTTGTTGTTGATTTTACTGAAAGAAATAAAGTTATTGCCAAAGAAGTAGAACCTTCTTTTTTTGAAATGACTGTTGCAATGGCATTTGAATATTTTGCAGAACAAGAAGTTGATTTCGCTGTAATAGAAACAGGGCTTGGCGGCTTGCTTGACAGTACAAATATTATAACTCCTATCCTTTCGGTAATTACAAATATTGGTTACGACCACCAAAATATCTTAGGCAATACATTGGAAGAAATAGCTATACAAAAAGCGGGCATTATTAAACAAAATACTCCGGTTGTAATTGGTGAAACCTTGCCGGAAACAAAATCAATTTTTCTAGAAACTGCATTGAGTAAGAATGCCTCTATTCAATTGGCAGAGGAAAATTTCATTACCTCCTACATTGACTCTGAAGGAGAATTGTTGCTTTGCAATGTAAGCGATGTTGCAGAGAATGTAACCGAAAAATTCAGGACAGGCTTATCAGGATTGTACCAAGCAAAAAATATCTGTACAGTACTTGCGGCAGTAAAAGAACTACGGAAAATGGATATAAAAATTCCGGAAGCCGCACTGCACGGTGGTATTGAGAAGGTAAAAGAGATTACCGGTCTGCGTGGAAGATGGGAAATTTTACAGCGACACCCAACTATCATTGCTGACGTTGCGCACAATAAAGATGGGATTCAATTGATCATTGATCACCTAAATATTAATTATTCTGCAGCAGGATTGCATTTTGTATTGGGTTTTGTAAAGGATAAGGATGTAGAAGATGTGTTGAAACTATTTCCGGATAATGCAAGATTTTATTTTACAAATGCCCATATTCCAAGGGCAATGTTGAAGGAAGATTTGCTGGCCAAGGCTGCTGCCGTAGGTTTATTTGGAGGTGTTTACGATACAGTAGACGAAGCTGTAAATGCAGCAAAGGCTGCGGCTGACGGAACAGATGTGATTATGATATGCGGCAGTTTTTTTATTTTGGCTGAAAGTGAACTTTTATAATTTATTTAATAAATCAATAGCTCGGAAATAACAAAGCTCGTGCATGCATTGTTTTAGTTGATGTGTTTGCACCATTTCTTTTACTTCCTCCAGCGGTTTCAAAATAATATTTATTTCTTCATTTGCGTCAAGCGATTGCTCTGTTGTTTTTTTGCCACCAGTAGCCATAAATAGATGAGTAGCATTGGTCAATACGCCGGGGTTTGAATATGTTTTTCCTAAGTAATGAAGCGTAGAAAACGTATATCCTGTTTCTTCTTGTAACTCACGAACGATCGCAGTTTCAGGTGTTTCATACTTATCTATAAACCCACCCGGGAACTCAATAGATTGGTCATGTATTGGATGGCGATATTGCTCAATCAACAAGACTTTATTGTCTTTTGTAATTGCAAGTGCCAACACACATTCCGGCAACTCAACAACAAAATAAGGATCTACAATTTTGCCTGTTGGCGTTTTGTAGCTGTCTTTTCGGGCAGTAAAATATTGGTGATTGCTGATGTATTCTTTTGAAAGTATTGTGAATGGCATAAAAGAATTTTAAAGAAAAATATATTACAATCTAGCGCATAATAAAAGTTGAAAAAAGATCTAATGACCAAAGGCTGCGGGATAACAGTGGAAATACTTTTTGCTGCATTTGAGCAAAAAGATTGTAACGAATAGCCCGAACACATGATGATAATTGTACTCATTTCACAGCCCCAAATCTGCAACCGATTAACTCCAACCCATTCTTTCCCGCAATTTATTTATGTGTGCAGTGTGGTGTCTGCCGTGCCAGGCATACTGACCGAGCAAATACCAAACGCTCATTTGCTTGCCATATTCAGGATGCACAACTGTTCGGTTCCATTGATCCGCTTTGATGTTTTTTAGCACCTCCAACATGCGTGCATGCAGCGCATACAACAAAGTAAGCGATACATTTATTGGAATATGTTTTACATCACTCAGTTCTGTAAAAGCCTGTTGGTTGTATGGTTTAATGGTTGGATTATCTTCTGTAAGCGCCAGTTTAAAACGCATAAAAGCATTCATATGGCTGTCCGCAACGTGGTGTACCACTTCCCTGCTGTTCCAACCGCCGGGGCGATATGGCTCTTCGAGTTGTGCAGCATCTAAATTAGTGATGGCATACTCCAACGCTTTTGGAAGCACCTCTATATCAAGCAACCATTCTTTCAACTGCTGTTGTGAGAATGGCTGTTCAATGTATTTACCTATCGGAAAACTTAGATCTTCCATAATTATTTAGTAGCTGTAGGGGATGCAGGCTTAATATCTTCTAAAGTTATTTCGAAAATTAATAGGGCATTTGGTGAAATGGGCGAACCTTGAGGTGGGTATTCCCCATAAGCTAAATCGCCTGGAATGTAGATTTTCCAATGTGCACCTTTTGTCATTAACTGTAAAATTTCGGTCCATCCTTTTATTACACCATTAAGTGGAAAAGACGCTGCCTGACCACGTTTGAAAGAGTTGTCAAACTCAGTTCCGTTTGTAAGCGTTCCTTTGTAATTTACTACTACCGTATCAATAGCTTTTGGTTTTAAACCATTAGGATCACCTGCTTTTAGTATTTCGTACTGCAAGCCATTTGGTAATGCAATTACGCCACTTCGTTTTTTATTAGCATTAAGAAAAACTTGCCCTTCCTGCTTTTGAGCATCGGTTTTCTTTTTGGTAAACTCCTGTAATTTTTGTTGTAGTGTCATACCGGCCTGTTCTTGGGTTAAGTCTGTTTTTCCTTTTGAATACACATCGTTTAGCGCTTTTGCAAACAATGTGGAATTGATTTTTGTAGCGCCTGCCTGCTGCAAACTGGCTGCTATGTTCATGCCCGCAGCATAACTAAAACTGTCAATGGCATTTTTAAAACCTGCTGATGATTTCACCGAAACGGTTGTTGATTTTTTAACTGGCACCGCTTTTTTCTGTGCGTTCACGTTCACTAACACAAGAGCCGCAACAGCGGATAACATTAATTTCTTCATTTTTATATGCTGTGTTTTAAGATTTTTACAAATAAAATAAAATTTAATCAGGGCGCATTTCTTTTCCTGTTAAATGTATAAAAACATCTTCGAGGTTTGCGGCTTTTACCTGCTTCGGTCTTTCAAAACCGGCCTCCACCAATTCATCTATCATCCTATCAGGCGTATCAAGCTTAATTATTTTTCCTTCATCCATATGGCAATTCTATCACAAAGTTGCTCGGCTTCATCCATATAATGTGTGGTAAGAATTACCGTTGTTCCCGCTGCTCGAATCTCCCTAATTAAATCCCACAGATTTCGACGTGCTTGGGGATCTAAGCCTGTTGTAGGTTCGTCTAAAAAAATAATTTTTGGATTATTTATGAGGGTTGTAGCAATAGAAAAGCGTTGCTTTTGGCCACCACTCAGCTCTTTGCTTTTATTCTTTGCTTTATCAACCAAGTTTACTTTTTTAAGGAGCTCCATAGCATCTACATTTCTGTTGTACAGGCCGCTAAAAAGTTTGATGAGCTCTAATAAATTTAAACCCGGGTAAAATCCGGAAGTTTGTAATTGTACACCGATTATCTTTTTTATTTCACCGGATTTTTCATCCAGGTCAAAACCGTTTACCCAAACTTTGCCCGAGGTTTTCGGACGAAGCGTTTCGATGATTTCAAGTGTGGTACTTTTTCCTGCACCGTTTGGTCCAAGCAAACCAAAAATTTCACCTTCCTCTACATCAAATGAAACAGATTTAACGGCTTCAAACTGGCCGTAATTTTTTACAAGATTTTCAACCTTGATGATGGAATTCTGCATACTGCAAAGTTAGCTGTTGGAAAAAAGAAATTGACTTTGTTATTTTTCGACTTCTGGTTTTTCCTCTGCATATAAATAACTTTCCAATTCTTCCATCATATTCATGCTGCCCACAAAAAAAGGTGTGCGTTGGTGTAACTCAGTTGGTACAATATCGAGAATGTTTATTTTCCCGTTTGTTGCTTTTCCGCCGGCTTTTTCTACAATAAAGGCAAATGGATTACACTCGTACAACAAACGCAATTTACCGCCTGGCTTATCTATAGTTCCAGGATACATGAAGATACCTCCTCTAATTAAATTGCGGTGCACATCAGAAACCATGCTACCAATATATCGCTGAGTATATGGCCCTCCGGTTGATCTATCTTTTTTCTGACAAGCAGTTATATATTCCTTCACGGGCTGTTCGTACCTGAAAAAATTACCGTGATTGACGGAATACATTTTACCATTAGGTGGACATTTAATATCGGGATGGCTCATTAAATATTCCCCAATCTGCCTGTCCAAGGTAAAACCGTTCACACTTCTTTTAGTAGCATAAACCAACATGGTTGACGAGCCAAAAACCACATAACCTGCAGCAATTTGTTTGTTACCCGGCTGCAGAAAATCTTCTTTAGTTGCCGGTTTGCCAAGTTCACTTACTCTTCTGTAAATGCTGAAAATAGTTCCAATAGAAACATTCACATCAATATTGGAACTTCCATCTAAAGGATCGAACAGACAAACATATTTTGATTTGTTGCTGACCTCATCATCAAAAATTACAATATCATCCAACTCTTCACTTCCAATTCCTGCGCAGCTTATACCATGACGCAGCACACCCATGAGTTGATCATTTGCAAAAATATCAAGCTTCTTCACTTCTTCTCCCTGAATGTTTGTTGAGCCATGATCTCCCAATATATCTACAAGACCCGCTTTGTTCACCTCCACATTTACTCTCTTACATGCCAGCCCAATATCTCTAAGCAGGCCTGCAAATTCGCCCGTTGCCAGAGGAAATGCCCTCATTTCCTGTATTGTAAATTCATCAAGCGTAAGTACGTTTCTATTTATTGCCATGAGGAGATTTTAGATTTAATATTGTAGATTTTAGATTGATAAGGAATGTCCCCATAACCTTATGCCATGCGCAAAGTAATTATAATTTTAGAATAACAAAACTTCCGGATAGAATGCTTCATACTCTACCATTATAATAGATTTTACGGTTTGCTGCATTGCAATTAATTTCGCACATCAATAAATGAATCACTAATAGTTACATACCTCAAAACAGAATTTTTACACATGTTTGTTTTTAAATTTGGCGGAGCATCGATAAACAACATTGAGCGGATAAAGAATACTGCTGACATCATAAAAGAGCGTGCGGATCGAAAGTTATTAGTAGTTGTATCAGCAATGGGCAAAACTACCAATGCATTAGAAAAAATTGCAGAGGCTTATTATGAAAATAGAAAAGAAGATGCATTGTCTCTTTTTGAGCAGGTAAAAAACAATCATCTGGGTGTCGTGAAAATGTTATTGGTACACAATTGGAAGCCGGCTGAAGATCAATTAAAAGACTTTTTTACAGAAATAGAATGGATGCTGCATGATAAACCTGTACGCAGTTACGATTATTATTATGATCAGATTGTTTGTTGCGGAGAGTTGTTCAGCACCTGCATTGTAGCTCATTATCTTGCAGAGCAAAAAGTAAAAATTAAATGGCTCGATGTAAGGGACATTTTTAGAACCGATAATAATTTTAGAGATGCCGGGGTTGATTTTACTTTTACAGAAGATAAAATAAATGAGAATGTAAAGTCATTGTTTAATGAGTTTGATGTAGTAATGACCCAAGGTTTTATCGGTGCAACAGACGAAAACGAAAGTACCACTTTGGGCCGTGAAGGGAGTGATTACTCCGCAGCAATTTTTACCAATATTTTACATGCAGAAAACTTAACCATTTGGAAAGATGTGCCTGCGGTTATGAATGCGGATCCAAATAAATTCAGCGAAGCCGTGAATATGCCTTTGCTTAATTACACAGAGGTGATAGAAATGGCTTATTACGGGGCTCAGGTAATTCACCCAAAAACCATAAAGCCGCTACAAAATAAAAACATACCGTTACTTGTAAAAAGTTTTCTTGATACAGAATTGCCTGGGACTATTATTAATGCTGATAAAACGGTAAATCTTCCCCCGATTATTGTTTTAAAAAGCCAACAGGTGCTGATACATTTTCGTTCAAAAGATTTTTCGTTTATGGAGGGAAAGGCTTTAGGGCAATTACATAAAATTTTTAATGCTGTAAAATTGCAGCCAAACCTTACTCAAAATACTGCCATTTCATTTGTGTGTTGTTTTGATGGACATGCAGAAAAAACAGGACAAATAGCTGCGGACGCATCTTTATTGTTTGATGTAGATGTAGAGAGAGATTTGTCTTTACTAACCATCAGACATTACGATGATGCCACGATAAGCAAACTAACTGAGGGAAGAAATGTTATTTTGGAACAAAGAACGCCTGAAACAATGCAGGCAGTAATAAGAAACTAAAAAAAAGAAAAGCCGCAAATAATTCTGCGGCTTTTCTTTTAATTTTCATCCTGTTTTAATTTACAACATACTCACCTTTTCTATTTACCATAATAATCGGCAGTTCTTTTTTCAATTCAAAATAGTCAAACACTTCTTTTATGTTGTTATTAAAATGTTGTAAGTAGCTGTTGTCCTTCATTGATTTCTCCAAAAACTCCATCGACTTCTTTACGCTGTATTTTACAGGAAAAACATGTACCGGAATAAATTCCTGTCCCTGGTTTCTTACATTACTCGCCAAAAAATACAACTCTTCAATTGGTGCATCTGTTATAGGAATACAACCTGTAGATACGCAATCTCCGTGAATGTAAATAGCACTTCCAGGTCTTTTTTCATCACTTAAAATTCGGTCAGAAGCATTAGGGTAATTTAAACCCAATGATAGATGGTAATTGCTGTTTGGATTAAACTCATTGATGTAATAAAAACCTTCCGGAACCTGATAATCTCCTTCAACTCTCTTGGGACCCATGGAACCACTTTGTTGACAAACCTTGTAAGTTTTAAATAATTTGTACGGCTCCTTAGCTGAAGATTTTACCCAAATTTCCAGTTGTCTGTCGTATTTAAAAGAACGCAGATACATTGCCTGAGGAGGCCATGTTAGGTGCTGCTTTTCAAATTGTTTTTTTAAGGAATCTTCTAAACGATTAACAGCATCTGTGGATTTTAAAAAGTATTTCGGTCCTGCAGCATTTTGAGCAGCAACAGAAACTACGAGAGAAAGAAAAATTAAAAAGCAGCAGCCAGTTTTAAACAACTTATTCTTCATATGTTGTATGGTATTCTTCAACGTTAGCGCTAAAATATAGAATATTATTAAGTAAGTGTGTTAAAAATTCCCCCGCTTAATGAGCCATTATAAATTTCCTCTTGCATCCTGTTCTCTTTCCAAAGCTTCAAACAAGGCTTTAAAATTTCCTTTTCCAAAACTCTTTGCACCTTTCCGTTGTATTATTTCAAAGAATAATGTCGGACGGTCTTGCAAGGGCTTGCTAAAAATTTGCAATAAATAACCTTCTTCATCTTTGTCAATTAGAATTCCCAAATCACTTAATGGTGCAAGGTCTTCGTCGATTTTTCCAACTCTGTCCAACACATCATCATAATAGCTTGATGGTATTTTTAAAAATTCAACTCCCCTACTTTTTAAATCTGTAACAGTAGCTACAATATCTGCCGTTGCAATAGCCACATGCTGCACTCCTTCTCCATTGTAAAAATCAAGATATTCCTCTACCTGGCTTTTTTTCTTTCCTTCTGCCGGTTCATTTATGGGGAATTTTACAAAGCCATTTCCGTTACTCATCACTTTGCTCATCAAAGCAGAATATTCTGTGGAAATATCACTGTCATCAAAACTCAAAATATTTTTAAAACCCATTACTTTTTCATAAAACTTTACCCAAAGGTTCATTTGGTTCCAGCCAACATTCCCAACACAATGGTCTACATACAACAACCCTGTTGATGCAGGATTGTAAACGCTTTCTATTTTTCTAAAGCCGGGCATAAAAATCCCTTTATAATTTTTTCTTTCGATAAATAAATGAATTGTTTCTCCATAAGTATGGATGCCACTCATTACTACCTCACCATTCTCATCCGTCAATCTTTTGGGCTCCAAATAACTTTTACCACCACGTTTTGTAGTTTGTTGCCATGCATCGGTCGCATTTTCTACCATTAATGCCAACACTTTTACACCATCACCATGTTTGCTTACATGTTGTGCAATTTCCTGGTCTGCTCGCAAAGCTGTTGTAAGAACAAAAGTCAATTTATTTTGACGAATTACGTAGCTCACCCTGTCCATCAAACCCGTTTCAGGACCTGCATAAGCAAGGCTTTGAAACCCAAAGGCAGTTTTGTAAAAATGTGCGGATTGTTTCGCATTACCCACATAAAACTCCACATAATCTGTACCCATCAATGGTAAAAAATCTGCATCGGCAGTCGTAGTTGGTTGATTAGTTGTAATTGTATTTTCCATAAAAAATATTTTGTGAAGCGCTTACGTTTTCAAGACCGCACTCGTCGTCCATGCAAATTGTACTTCGATGAAAATAAGTTGTAAAAACAACATCAGCAAGATGCTACTGAAAAAAATTTATTCTACGCCATCCATGGCAAGCACTTCCATCAGCAGGTTGTAATTGGAACGCTTGTCAGAAAAAATTTTATGAGCGTAGTCGGGAGTCATTTCAACAAATTTAATAATTTATCCCCTAACAAATTTGTAAACTTTCTGCAAGAGAATTTTTAATTTCTTAACCAGAAAAAAAGAGACCCTTTCAGGTCTCTTTAAAAATATTAATTATAAAATTTATTTTTTAGGATCGAGTGCTTTATCAATTCTTCTGCTCATTTCTTTTAAATGATTTTTGGTCATTTGATCAGACGATGTAGCTGCAGCAGCACTTACTTCTGCTTTTAAAGAAGTTAGGTGCGCACGTACAGATGACTGAACATCCACATAGTCATTATCAACAAGAGGTGCAAAACCTCCACGACCCTGTGGTATTCCTTGTGGAAGTACGGCCGGCGGCGGCGGATTTAAAATTAAATTCATTCTGTCAACATAAGATTGCTGAAGTTGTCTACGGTAAATATCAATCGGCTTACGGGTAGTCAATTCACTCCACACACCTTTTTTTACGTCGGATAGCAATTCAGGTATAGTGTATGTTTCTCCACCAGGGAAAGTTGCCGCCTGCACTAAATGGTTTAAGGTGGAAGCTCTAAACATGCTGCCCAAAATTCCTTCCTGTAAATCTCCGATTACTTTCAACCCGTTCATTCCTGTTTTACCATAAATGTCATTATTAATAAGCCACTCAGGCGTTTTAAAAAGGTTTTCATTTAAATAATTTACGGCTTCTTTTTGCTTGGCTTTTGAAACGGTTTCATAGACCATTCCCGGCTCTTCCGTTACCTTCGGTGTTTTCATTATACCTCCAATTGTCCTTACTACATGGTTGTTGTATCTGTTAAACTGTGTAGCCACTTCGCCATACATCATTTCAAGATTTGCATAATCTTCGTTTGGTTCTTTAGTCCAATCATTAAGATTTGGTATTATTCTTTTCAAATTTTTAATGCCATACAAACTACCTTTTACAGCATCGTCTCCTACCTGTTCAGTTTGGTTGCGCGGGTCATCTCTATTAGACTCTCCGTCTCCAAACCATAGGCGTTTATTTTTCATCTTTTCCATCACCCATTTGTTCATGGCAGTTTTTTCTGCATCTGCATTTTTGTACTCAGGGAATCTGCGGTAGCCCCAATTAATAGCCCATTCATCATAATCGCCAATTCTCGGAAAAATACCTTTGGTGCTCACATTATCTTCAGGTTGTGCTACATAATTAAAACGTGCATAATCCATAATAGATGGTGTGTGGCCATTTGCTTCTACCCATGCTTTGTCTCTTAATTTTTCTACTGGTACAGTGGAAGAAGAACCAAAATTATGTCTCAATCCTAGTGTATGTCCAACCTCATGAGACGATACAAAACGAATTAGCTGTCCCATTAATTCATCATCAAAAACCATTTTTCTTGCACGGCTATCTAATGGAGCTGCCTGCACAAAATACCAGTTGCGAATAAGTTGCATTACGTTGTGATACCAGTTAATATGGCTTTCCATAATTTCTCCACTGCGTGGATCCGCAACGCTCGGGCCACTTGCATTTGGTATTGTTGACGGTTTATATACTATTGCAGAAAAACGTGCATCCTCTAAGCTCCATTCCGGATTTTCTTCTTTAGTAGGAGCTCTTTTTGCCATGATGGCATTTTTAAATCCTGCTTTTTCAAACGCTGTTTGCCAGTCATTCACTCCTTGTATTAAATAAGGCACCCATTTAGCAGGAGTAGCAGGATCTATATAAAAAATGATTGGTTTTTTTGGTTCTACCAATTCTCCTCTTTTATATTTATCCATATCTTCTTCTTTCGGTTCCAGGCGCCAGCGTTTTACGATAGATACTTTTTTTACACCCTGAGGGTTTAAATCAAAATCAGTATAACCTACATTAAAATAGCCCACACGTGGATCGTAATATCTTGCCTGCATTGGGTTTTGAGGCAACAATACCATCGAGCTGTTTAACTCTAATGTTACATTACCATCATTAGGACCAACTGGTGAACTGGCGTAGGTTTTTACGGTTACAACTTCTACATTTATTGGAAATGTTTTTACATTTACAACATAAGATTTGTCTTTTTGCAAAGAAGAAAGATTGGCTCTCTTTTTTGTTCCGTTGTCTAAAAACAATACATCATTATCACCGTTTACAAGGTCAGTCACATCAATTACTATCGCTGATGAGTCTTTAGAAAATGCTTTAATATCAAATGCAAATTCTATAGGTTGAATATTTGAATTGTTTACAGCAGTAAACATTGGTGAGGTGGAATCCTTCGTATATTCTGCATAAGAAATGGTACGAAGAAAAATGTTGTCGTTCGGTCCTCTTTCGAACCAAATAACATTTTCACCGATATCATCTCCTGCATAAGAAAGTCCCGAATTACGACCGGCCGAAGGAGCTTTTGAAATTCTGTTCACTACTAGAATTTCCCTTTTTAATAAATTCTTAGGAATCTCAAAGAAATATTTATCGTCCAGAAAGTGAACTTTAAACATTCCAGTTGTTGTTTTTGCCTTTGCAGTTATTATTTCTGAATAAGGTCTTGGACCTTTAGATGGTGGTTTTACTCTTGCATTTTTAGAAGTATCACTTGCAGTAGTTGTAGTATCGACAGGTAGCCTTCCTGTTGGTCGCTGGGCTAAAATACTTCCTGCAAAAAAAAACAAGACAACCATCAATAGTTGACTTTTTAAAATTAGTTTCATTTAAAGATTTATTTGTGAAAAAATATTTAAGATTAGACTACAATGATAATGAAAAACATTCCCTCGCTTCAGAGTTTTTTTTAAACAATTTTATA
>JANXTN010000328.1 GCA_025352435.1 Ferruginibacter sp.
GCGCGTGAAAGCGCTCGGCGAGTTCGACCCCGTACGCGCCGATATTTTGTATCGGCGATGCACCCACACTGCCTGGAATAAGCGAAAGATTTTCCGCACCGGCAAAATTATTTTCTATGCAGTACAAAACAAAAGTATGCCAACCCACGCCTGCACCCGCTTTTACGTAAACATAATCCTCATCTTCTTTTACTACTTCAATTCCATCAATCTCATTTTTTAAAACAAGTCCGTTAAAATTTTGAGTAAACAAAATATTACTTCCACCTCCAAGTACTAATTTTTTTTCTTTGAAAGTTTCCAAGCTTTCTTCCAGTTCTATTATATTGGCAAACCTTTTAAAATATTTGGCGCTTACATTTATGCCAAAACTATTTAAACTTTTAAGGGAATAATTTTCCTGAAAATGCATTTGGTAAATTATTAAAATATTGTGAGCGTTGGTTTTTAAATTGCATTATTAAAGACGAAAAAAGTAGGACCCTTAAGTGAATGATCCGCCCTCGGACGGACAGGCGCAAAGATGATGATCATAGCTGCTGCTTTGTTTGGACAACCACAATTCCACTTTTACAACGGATCAACGTCAGTAACCACAACCACAGATTTAAACTCTTTTTCACTCTGTAATAAATTGATATGGTTGCGAATTACTTTTCTGTAAGTTAAACTCATACCTGCCTCTTTTGGAAGCTTAACCATTACTTCCATTAGGTACATATTTCTCAGTCTTCCTACAACCGGCGCTGCAGGTCCTGTAATAAAATCTTTTAAATCTTGGGCTATCAAACTCGCCAGTCTATTTGCTGCTGCTTCTACAAGTTCTTTAACTCTGTGTTTGAGCGTGACCATCACCATTCTGCTAAATGGCGGATAGAAAAATTCCTTTCTTTTCTCAATTTCAAATTGGTAGAACTTTTCATAATCATGTTGCTGAACTAATAAAAGAACGGGATGTTTTACATTCATTGCCTGTATCATAACTTTCCCTTGTTCATGCTTTCGCCCTGCTCGGCCACTTACCTGTTCCATTAATTGAAAAGCTCTTTCATTCGCTCTAAAATCAGCAAAACTCAATAATCCATCTGCATCTAAAACACCTACAAGACTCACTTTTTCAAAGTCCAGACCTTTTACAACCATTTGTGTTCCTACTAAAATGTCCAGCCGCTGTTGTTCAAAAAGATGAATCAAATTATCATGTGCAGTTTTTCCCCTTACGCTATCCACATCCATTCTTGCGATTTTAAAATTGGAAAAATCATTCTCCAGTTGCTCCTCAATTTTTTCTGTACCAAAGTTTTTCTCCAGCCAGGTATTGCTACCACATGCAGGACAGGTAATTATTTTTGGATAAGTGCTGCCGCAATAATGGCAATGCAATTTGTTGCTGTATTTGTGTAGGGTAAGCGATACATCGCAATGCACACATTGTGGCAAGTAGCCACAAGTGCCGCAAATTAAATAAGGATTGTAACCTCTTCTATTTTGAAAAAGTATGACTTGTCTGTCAGCCTCCACCGCTTTTTGTATGGCTTCTTTCAATTGTGGGCTTATCATTACTTTGCCCTTTTGTACCACCTGCGTTGTATTTATAATTTCTATTTCAGGCAATTTTATCCCACCAAATCTTTCAGCCAATTCTATCAAACCATATTTATTTTGCTTTGCATTGTAGTATGTTTCCAAAGATGGAGTTGCACTTCCTAATAATATTTTCGCCTTAAAAAGTGAGCCATAAAAAATGGCTGCATCTCTCGCATTATAACGTGGCGCAGGGTCTTGTTGCTTGTAAGATGGATCGTGCTCTTCATCTACTATTACCAATCCCAATTCTTTGAACGGAAGAAACAATGAACTCCTTGCACCTAATACAATTTTTATCTCCCCCGTTCTTATTTTATTCCAAAGTTCTATGCGCTCCTGGTTATTAAATTTTGAATGGTAAATGGTGATGTTACCACCAAAATGTTTTTGTAACCTTCTTATAATTTGGGCAGTCAAAGCTATCTCAGGTAACAGGTATAAAACCTGTTTGCCGTGCATAAAATATTCTTCAATTAACTTGATGTAGATCTGAGTTTTCCCGCTGCTGGTAACGCCATGAAGCAGGCAAACATTTTTTTCACTAAACAAACTTCTCACTTCTTCTAGTGCCTTATTTTGGGCATTACTTAATACAAAGTCTATAAGTATATTTTTAGGCAAAGACTTAACTCTATCAATACTCCGTTTCTCTACAAACAAAATATTTTTATCTAAAAGCCCTTTCAACTGCGCAGTTGTTGCACCCCCTTTCTTTAGCAGTGCTGCTTGAGTAACTTCTCCTTCGGTTTTATTTACATGCAAAAATGCAAGCAACAATTCCATTTGTTTAGGTGCGCCCTTCCAATCATTTAATAAAGGGGCAAGCGCTTCTTCGCCGGCTAATGCAGGATTCAGAATTACATAATTTTCTTTTTTTGTTTTATACTTTTCGTTTAGATCCTCTCTTATAAAACAAACATTTTTTTCAATTAATTTTTTAATAGTTGGGTACACATGCGTTGCATCCATTACCTGTTGTACCTCTGTTATGGTAAGTTCTTTTTTAATCAGCAATGCTTCGCCCACTACAAATTCTTCATTGTTAAGCGCAGAAAAATCATCTCCATATTCTTCATTAAAAATTAAAACCGTTTCACTGCTTAGTTTAAAATTTGCCGGCAACGCTGCAGCCATTACTTCACCTTCGGTACACATATAATACTCACTTATCCATTGCCATAATTTTAGTTGCTGTGGGTAAATGAGTGGCGTATCATCTAAAATATTTAAAAGTGATTTGGTTTTGTAAGCAGGCTCGTCAGTGATTAATCGTTTTATTATTCCTGCATATTTTTTATTCTTTCCAAACAAAATTTCCGCACGACAACCCGGTTGTGCCGCCGCTATCAGGTGAGTCGGAACGCTGTAGGTGTAAACGTTTGGGAGTGCGAGGGGCAAAATTATTTCTGCCCAATAACCGGATGATGGTTCCTTAAAATCTAGTTCATTTGCCTCACTCATTTTTTTCATTGTGCTTTTATCCAACTTGCTTTATATCTAATTAAAGCTTCCTCCATTTCTTTGTAAACCTGCTGCTTTAATGCGGCTGCATTGGTTGCAGGTAATACCTCTTTTAAAAAAACTGCTCTCGATTTTCCCGGGCTAAGGCTAAAAATACTGTGGTAATTCAATCTATCGTATGCATCTAAAAAAAGTACCGGTTGTATCGGTGTTTTGGTTTCAACGGCAATTTTAAATGCACCGTTAAAAAATTCTTTGAGCGGTTTATCGGTCATATTAAATGTGCCCTCGGGGGCCAATACTACCGATATATTTTTTGCCAAAACCCTTTTCAATTGCTGCACACTTCTTGTTCTGCCCGCATCACTTTCTCTATCTACCATCACAGTTGCTTTTTTATAAATATATCCAAACACAGGGACCTTACTCATCTCTGCTTTGCCAAGTATTCTTATAGGTTCGTGCCTAAAAGTCTTTAGCATAAACGGAATATCTATGTAGGAAATATGATTGAAAACAAAGATAACTGCGTGGCCTGTTACCTTAGGAGCTTCAAAAATATTGGTGTGTTTAATGCCCCATAAAAACAAAACAACATCAGCCCAAAATCTGCAAATGCTGTAAATCATATTTCCTCCCTTTACTTTTCCAAAAAACGATGCAATAACAATAAATGGAAGCAGCAAGAACATCATTATTATAAATGTGAGCAGCGCATAAATACTAAAAATGTAGCCGGCAATTTTTCTCATAAATTTTCTTCCATCACGAATATACAATTTCATTTTTTAGGCAAATGTTTGGGGCTTTCAGCATCATATTTTAATAGAACTTTTGTTCGGACTATACGCTGTGCCTTCCCCGCAAGGGAGGCTTCGGTGCCGCTTCTATCCCGTAGCACTTTGTCAGTTTTGCTTTGGTCAGCATTATCACAAGCGGTTCACTCTACACTTTCAATTAAAAAGACATTGCCATTTACTGTAACACCATCATGTGCTGCCTTCCCCATCAACAATATTCCAAGTGGCGATTGTGGTGAAATGGCTGTGACGATCTTATCAGCAACAGTGATTTTACCTAATGACACGCTGATGTAAAAACA
>JANXTN010000329.1 GCA_025352435.1 Ferruginibacter sp.
ATTTCAGATTATACTGGCAACCCTGCCATTGTTTATGTATGCCATTGATGTATACCTTCTCAAAAAAACCAAGCCTTCTTTTTATTTTTTAGCCACCGCTTTTGCAGCGGTGGTAGGCATTGTAATTTGCATGCTTTGATAAAGTGATTGTCATATGATGACTTAGCATATCTTTTATTTTGAACTTTAATCATACCAATTACACAGCCTAACAACCCGGATTTACTTATCCTATGAAACGAAATCAGCCCATTTTCCTTATTTGTTTTACCATAACATTTGTAGTGATCTTAATTGTCACAGTAAGATGTTTACCTATAAAAAACAATAGATTTTACCATATACAGGCATCAGTTTTAGCAAAAATTAATACAGTCAATAATTATAATAATCGAGTAATATTTTGAAGGAATGGTTTTAAAAAATATTAAATATTGTAGATTATTCAATCTTACTTAATGTGGGGTAACTTGGGTAGTAGTCAGTAGCCTTCATTAGCAAGCTGCTCATTTACTCCCAAGTTTTTTTCGTTTAATAGGGCAGATTGCCGAAACTTTTTTATCATTAAATCTTTTAAAATCTTCGGCTGGTGAATTTTAATTTTATCTAAACCGCTTGCAATAAACCCTACCAATTCCCGCCCAATACCACATTGCAAGTGCAGCATGTAATTTCCGTTTTTTAGTAAGATCCATTTTTCGGTATGGTGCCAGTAAAAACTTTTCATAGAGGCGCCGTAGCTGTCGGTAAATTCCAATTTGATGTTATAAATCTTGTCATTCAGTGGATCAGAAATACCGAAAATTTCTTTACACTTTAGGGTGTATGCTTTTAAATATTTCTTTCTGTTGAATTGTTCATTTGTAAGCGTAAACACAAAATTTTTATCTATAGAAAAGGTGAGCAGTTTTTCAAGTTTATTTACTCCGGCTATGGCAATACGCCCTCTGTGAAAAACAAGTTCCATTGGGTGAAATGTTATTGGAAAATCTGTATCGTTTATTTTATTGTTTGCAGAGTTGATAAGATCCCGTTCAATAATAATAATTCTGCTGTTGTGCAAAGCCCAGATTAAATCTTCAATTTGCCTGTGTTCAAATGCGCCATATTTATTTTCATTATAGTTGCTGTGTCGTAAAAAAAGTTCATTTGCGTGTACATATTTTTCATACTCATTATTGGAAAAGTTTTTATAAAATATTTTTTCAATCTTTTCAATGGAAGCTTTCCTTTCTTCCACCACGGCAAACGGAGCAAAGTTTTTTAATAAGAAAAAAGAATTGATATCATAGGGTGTAAGCTTGCCCGCTTCTGCCTTGTATTCAAGCTTCCAGGTTTTTCGGTTTTTCTCATCAGTAAATTCTATTACATTTTCTCCGTCAGTCACTTGTAGGGTTTTAAGCTGGTTAATATCTCTGTACAATTGCCTTACACCCACTTCTATTCCTGCATTGGCAGCCCATTTGCTCAATACATCTATTGTTACAGGTCCACGCCGCAGGCGATTGTAAATTCTAATTATTCTTTCTAAATGGGCAGCCATACATAATTTTCGATACAGCACAATTTAATGATAAGGCTTTATTATTTGCATTTGGGAATAGATGAATGTATTAGAGCCTTTGTATTTGTTTTTTAAAACCACAGTCTTTCAAAACCCATTACTTCCCATCCGTCAATTCCTTGAGGTCGTCGTGGTTCAAAACATATTATTTAAGCAAGCCACTAATTAAATCCTTTCTTATATTTACTGCTATGATACAACGCATAATAATAGCTTTTACTGCATTGCTTTTGGCGCAAGAATTACCCGCACAAAATAAAAATATAGCTGCTCAACATTGGGCAGATAGTGTATATAAAAAACTGAGTAAAGATGAACGAATAGCACAGTTGATGGTGGTGCGTCTTTCTACTATTGACAGTAAAACCAAGACAGTTACGTTTTATGATGATGATGTTGAGAAGCTCATAAAAAAATACAACATAGGTGGCATCTGTGTTTTTCAGGGTAGCCCCGTAAAACAAGCCACTATTATAAACAGGTTACAACGCAAAGCAAAAACGCCTGTCCTTATGTGTATAGATGCGGAGTGGGGTGTGGGAATGCGCCTAATAGACAGCGTGCTGCCATTGCCCAGGCAGATGATGATGGGTGCCATGAAAGATGAAACTATAGTATATAGATATGGACAGTTGGTTGCGGAGCAATGCAAGCGAATAGGCATACAGGTAAATTATGCACCCGTAGTTGATATAAATAACAATCCAAATAACCCGGTAATAAATGACCGCAGTTTTGGAGAGGATAAATACAAAGTAGCAACCTTTGGAGTGCAGTACATGAAGGGCATGCAGGATGCCGGCGTGATGGCATGCGCCAAACATTTTCCCGGCCACGGTGATGTAGCTACAGACTCACATTTTGATTTGCCTGTTATAAATAAAACGATGGCGCAGTTGGATTCATTAGAGTTGTATCCATTTAGAAAAATATTTGAAGCAGGCGTGGGCAGTGTAATGCTGGCACATTTATATATACCGGCTATAGACACAACTGCAAACAGAGCCACATCTTTATCACCACAAAATATAAATGGCTTATTGCGTACACAATTAAATTACCAGGGATTGACTTTTACAGATGCACTGGAAATGCAGGGTGTAAAAAAGTTTTACCCTGATGGTGCGGCAAGTGTGCAATCTTTAATAGCCGGTAATGATATGCTTTGCCTGCCCGGAGATGTACCCAATGCAATTAAAAAAACAAAAGAAGCTATTAAGAAAAAACAAATTAGCTGGGCTGATATTGAAATGCATTGCAAAAAAGTATTGGCAGCAAAATATGCCTACGGGCTCAATACTTTGCAACCCATTAATACAAGTAATTTAACTGCTGATCTTAATGCGGGAGTGCCTGCTATGAGAAGGCTTGTGGCTGAAAATGCTATCACGCTTGTAGCTAAAAAAGACGCTTCTTTTTTTCCTTTAAGAGATACAAAGAAAGGTGATGTTGCCTTTGTTGCCTTTGGCACAAATACAGAAAACGAACTGGCTAAAAGAATAAAGCAAGATTACAATGCAACTATTTTTTACAGCACCGAAAGTGATCTTTTAAATAAACTTTCTGCTTACAAAAAAATTGTAATCGGTATCCATAATTTTGGAAGATTTGTATCAAACAATTTCGGTTTTACAAAAGCCAATCTTGATTTGTTGCAAGCACTTCAGCAAAAAGAAAACAGCATTTCATTTTTATTTGGAAATGCTTACGCATTAAAAAATATGTGCAATGCAGCAAACATGGTGGTTTGCTATGAAGATGATGAAATTGTGCAAGGTACAGCAGCAGATTTTCTACAGGGGAAATTATTTTACAAAGGTACGTTACCGGTAACCGTTTGTGAAAATTTAAAGTATGGCTTTGGAATAGAAACGACCGTCGCAAAACCGATGTTTGAAAAACTTGCAGCAGATAAAATAAATCAATCAGTTTTGTATAAAATAGATTCTGTTACCACAGATGCAATTAATAAACAGGGAATGCCTGGTTGCGTAGTGCTTGCTTTAAAGGACGGCAAAATAGCGTACGAAAAGGCTTTCGGAAGTTTCACATATGATAGACAAACGCCTGTTTCTTTGAATGCCGTGTACGATCTGGCATCTGTAACAAAAATCTGTGCAACAACTTTAAGCATAATGAAGCTCTATGAGGAAGGTAAGCTTGACTTAAAAAAAAGGCTGGTTGATTACCTTCCGGAAACACTGGGCAGCAATAAAGCTGATTTAGTTATTGAAGATATTTTATTGCATGAGGCGGGGCTCGTTGCCTATATTCCTTTTTACAAAGAAACCTTGGATGCAAATGGAAAGCCTTTGCCTACTATATTTTCACCTACGAGAAATGATTCATTCAATATTGCCGTAACCGATAATCTGTTCATGAAGAATACATGGAAAGATACCATTTACAAAAGGATACTGACCAGTGCTGTTGGGCCGAAGGGAAAATACATTTACAGCGACAATGATTACATTTTTTTGGGCAAAGTGGTAGAGCATTTAACAGGGATGACGATGGATAAATACGTGTTGCAACAGTATTATGAACCTATGCAATTAAAGAGTATTGGCTACGACCCGTTGCTGCGCAATAATATAGCAGACATTGCACCCACAGAAAATGAAAAGATTTTTAGAAACCAGTTAATACAGGGAACCGTGCACGACCCAGGTGCAGCCATGATGGGCGGTATTGCAGGGCATGCAGGCTTGTTTAGCAATGCATACGACCTTGCTGCTGTAATGCAGATGTTGTTGGATGGCGGTAGTTTTAAGGGCCACCAATATTTAAAAAAGCAAACGGTAGATTTATTTACAGCTTACCAAAGCAATAACAGCAGGCGAGGCTTTGGTTTTGATAAACCTGAGAAAGACAATGCTACCAGGAAAGAACCATATCCAAGCGTGCAGGCATCTCCGCTTACATTTGGACACACAGGTTTTACAGGCACCTCAGCATGGGCAGACCCTGCTACGGGATTGGTGTTTGTTTATTTAAGTAACAGGGTTTATCCTGATGTAAGCAACACCATGTTGAAATTAAATGTACGGGGAAAATTGATGGATGTACTCTATGATGCAACGAAAACAACTTCTGTCTTAGGCAATACAATGGGCTTTTAAAGTATTTTTATGTTGTATTTTCAGCTGATAAAGGTGCATCTATTGCTTTATCAACAAGCCTTATTAAAGTTCTTCTCAAGAACATTTTACAATTATGAACACAAAAAATATTTCTATAAACGATTACGACTATCATTTACCGGATGATCGTATAGCATTGCACCCACTTGCAAAAAGAGATGCATCTAAATTGTTGGTATATAAAAATGGTAATATTGAAGAAACAGTTTTCTCTTCTATACATAAATATTTACCCGAAAAAAGTCTATTAGTTTTTAATAACAGCAAGGTTATAAATGCACGGATAAAATTTAACAAACCTACCGGCGCTGTAATGGAAATATTTTGTTTGGAACCTTATGGCGACATCAATAATTACAGCAGCATTATGGCTGCTACCAATACCGTGCAATGGAAATGTTTTGTAGGTGGCGCAGCAAAATGGAAAGATGAAATATTACAAAAGGAGATTGGTATAGCCGGAGAGAAGGTTGTATTATTCGCTAAGAAAATAGATAAAATTACAGAGGCATTTATAGTAGAATTGTCTTGGGAGCATACTGGTTTTTGCTTTGCAGAAATTATAGAGGCAGCAGGTAAAGTACCATTGCCCCCATATATAAAAAGAAATACTGACGGTGAAGATAGTAGCCGCTACCAAACCATATTTGCTGCTCATGATGGCTCAGTTGCAGCACCCACTGCAGGACTTCATTTTTCGGCTTCCATATTCGAAAAGCTTGCAGTAAAAAATATTGAGAAAGCATTTGTTACGCTGCATGTAGGTGCAGGGACGTTTAAGCCTGTAAAAGGGAAAACCATGCAGGAGCATGAGATGCATGCAGAGTACATTGACGTAGATATACAAACAATTGAACAACTAAAAAACAATATTGGAAATATTACTGTGGTGGGAACCACATCATTAAGAACATTGGAATCTCTTTATTGGATGGGTGTTAAAGTGCATCAAAATCCAGCAATACTCAACCCTGAAATATTCCAGTGGGATGTATACGAAATTGAATTAGCAACAGCAAAATATTCTACTTTGGAAGCATTAAATTTCTTAACAAAATGGATGCTTGCTCATAATAAGAAAACGCTTTTTACCAGAACTCAAATCCTTATTGTGCCGGGCTACAAATTTCGTATGGTAAATATGCTTGTTACCAATTTTCACCAGCCACGTTCTACTTTGTTATTACTGGTAGCCGCAGCCATTGGTAATGATTGGAAAAAAATGTATAATTATGCAATGCTAAATGACTTTCGTTTTTTAAGTTATGGAGATGGGAATTTATTGTTTTTGTAAGGAGATTACGGTTGTATAGTAACCGGCGTACCTATAGGAATATAGCTGTATAAATCTTTCATTTCTGTGTATTTTACTGAAACGCAACCGTCCGTCCAATTGTAGAAATTATCTACAGTCCATTCTTCCTCAGGCCGTGTTGCATGTATAGCAATACCATCGCCTATGCGGGCATTTGCAGGCAATAAGCCTTTGGCTTTGCGTTCATTGAACCTGCGGTAACTTTCTTCGTTGGGGTAATTAAGTAACAACTCAGGACCCCATTTATTGTGAATTTTTTTTACAATTATTTTAAAAGAACCGGTGGGTGTTCTTCTGTCGCCTTCCCGCATTTTATCACTTAAGTCTCTACTCCCAAAAACGATTGGATAAGTTGCATACCAACCTTCGTTATCAAAAACTTTTAGCTCGTAATTTTTCTTGGATACAATGATATAGTAAGGATTTGACGTAAGTATGCGGAATTTTTTACTTGAAGTATTCTTTTTAAAAGCCCTATAACTTCCACCGGTTGTAGAAAAAGATAATAAGCCAACAATAAATACGAGGGATACAAAACAACGGGTGAAATAGACTTTCATTTTCTACCTACAATTAGAGGTTTATTTTTTTTGGATTTAAACACTATAAATGTAAGCGAATGCGAAATGCAAAATTGTTATAAAATTGTAAATAGTTTAAACTTTAAGATATAAAAACCTCCTGCCTTTTTATTGAAGCAGGAGGGAGATATGATCAATGCAGAAGAAAATTACCAGTTACTGAACCTTATACCAATGTTAAACGGTTTTACATCAAGGCTTCTTTCAAAAATAGTTTTAGGAGTATAAGATCCGTACAATCTAACAGGGCCTAAACCTATCTCACCGATATAACTTAATTTAAATTTTTGAAGATCATACTGCCCTTTGTTTTTTTGTTTGCCTCTTTCGCTGGAAATTTGTTTGTTGCGCTGGCTATATAAGTAACCTGCACTTACGCCAAAACTGGCACTTAGATTAGGTTTACCGGACTTCTTTGTAGTTGCTAGGTTTAGCATTAAAGGAACGGTTACATAGTCTGCTGCAAGTTTGTTTTTCGAAAAGCTGATAGAATCTCTGAATACAAACGGGGCATTGGTTTGTTGCCCACCGCTATAGGGAACAGTTCCGTTCTCTTTAAAGCTAATGGGAGATCTAAAGCGGTAGTTATTGAGCTCTAATCCTAAACCATATTTAAGATTTACATTGTTTTTTACCAATGCATACTTCTGCATAAATAGCCAGATGTTTATGTTGATGCTTTTCCCATTTTTCAGTTTTAGATCTGAGGCGTTGAATGCAGGTGTGCCCGGTTTGTTTACTACATAACCACCGGCATTAGAGTAATTGGTATTGTCATTAAAGTTTGCAAAACCAAGGTCAAATATTAAGTAGTTGGTACTTTTTCTTGGATTTGATTTTTTTATATCGGCAATGATTGTGGTAGTATCAGCTTTTGCTTTTTTATTTTTTTTAATGATGAGAATGCTGCCAATGCGGATCGTATCATTATATGCGGGGTTGTAGGCAGTATCTTTTCTTGCGGGTTCTGTTTGTGCAAATGTGGTGGAAGCAAGCGCACATAGGGTTGCAAAAAAGTAAATCTTTTTCATGTTGTGTAATTTTAAATAATTGTTGGTTAATCGGCTCCTATTTGAAAACCTGATATTCTTATTGGATTGCCTGTTTTTATTTTTGCAGTTCGTTCTATCATTCTTTTAAATTTCTTAAAAACGGTGCCTACTTTGGAGCGTTTTACATCATCTTCATCCATGTACAGTATTTTGTTGTTGCTCACTTCCGTTTCAGTCAACGAAGCCAGTGTATAACTTGATTCCATGGGCACAATATTCTCGTTTATAATTGCAGCCACATCTACTTTTTCTATTTTAGCAGTGACAATGTTTTGTAAATC
>JANXTN010000331.1 GCA_025352435.1 Ferruginibacter sp.
CATTTACAAAAATCCCGGCTACAAATGCAGCCGGGATAATCTCTAAACTTGTCAACCTATTCTAGGACGTTTCAGTTAGCTTATTTAAGGCTTACAGTATGTTTCAGGAATTTTGGAATGTTTTATGCAACTGATATTTTATTATTTCACTAAAAAAAAGATTCATGGAAAACCTTAAAAAGCCTTCAAACGAAAAACCAAAAGGCAATATGTTGCAAAATGATAACCGGGAAGATGAAGCAGATGCTGATAACCTGCAGGAAGATCTCAAAAATATAAGGGCTCAAGTTCCTATCCAAAACGATTCTCATCAAACACATAAAGATTCTAAAAACGAAACAAAAAATGAAGGCGATTAATTTTTATCACATATTTTAAATAAAAATTAATTGAAAGATTTTATTAAATGAGGCTGTCTCATTTTTAGAATGAGGCGGCCTCTTTTTGTTGTGTATTTAAAAGGTTAAATGCTCTAAGAGTTAACAATCAACTTTTACCACGATAAGAATTACTTACATATACCTTTCTTAGGTTGATGATTAATGAAAGGGAAAAGCGTTAATAATTTTTAATCTATTGCTTTAACATTTTTTTATTGATACTTTAAAATATTTTTATACAAATTATTTAGACTGAATACACTATTACACTTCTAAAGTATAGTTTTTTAGAAACGTCCAAATCAAACTTTTGTAATTATCTTTTTAATTTTTAAAAAATCAAAATCATGAAAAAACTAAAATTTCGACTCAGCATTGCTGCTGTATTTTCCCTCGTAATTCTTCTCCTATTTTCAGCCTGTCAGAAGCAGATTGATGAAACATCAAATAATACTTCAGGAAAAAACTTATCTGTTTACCTTACTGATGACCCCTGCGTTTATGATTCAGTTTTTATTGATATTCGTTTTGTAGAAGTGAAAATTGATACCAGCAAAGAACATATGGATGATGAGCATTTTGGCGATGATGACAATGATGCTGATGACGATGATCAACATAGAGATCGTTTTGGAAAATGGGATACTTTATCTATCCGACCAGGGGTTTATAATATTTTAAAATTGAGAAACGGAATAGATACTTTACTTGGAACAGGCAATTTGCCTGCCGGTAAAATCAGAAAGATAAGACTTACACTAGGCGCAAATAATTCGGTTGTAAAAGCAGGCACTCGCTATCCATTAAATTTATTAGCAGGCACAAATAAGTATGTTTACCTGAAACTGAAAGGAGAAGATGAAGATGAAACTGCCCCGGGGCAAAGCGCTGTTTGGATTGATTTTGATGTGTGCGAATCTATTAAATTTATAAATGGTCAGTATTTTCTCAAACCAAATCTCAAAGCATTTTCCTTAAAACAATTTGGTAAATTAGAAGGTAAAGTATTACCAAAAGCTGCAGCACCGTTTGTAAGGGTTTTTAATAATACTGATTCTGCTACCGCATTACCCGAAGAGGATGGAGAATATAAAGTACGGGGTTTGCGAGATGGTACTTACAACATAAAATTTTCAGGATCTAATGGCTATTTTGACACTACTATTAACAATATCCAAATAAAAAAAGGCGAAGAAACGCACGTTGCGACCATAACACTCAGACGCTAATTTCATTGTGAAAACAAAAGGCCATCTCTGTAATGCAGAGATGGCTTTTTAATTTTATTATTTTCTTTAATACTTCATCACTTTAAAATTTTAAATATTGTCCAAAATTATATTTTTGACATCCACATCTGGTTCATACTTTACTATTCCATATTTTTTAAATTTTTTTGAGCCTTCTTATACTTTTTTGTCTTTATAATTTGATTTTACATATGCTATGACCAAAGTAGAGAACATTCTTTTATTGGCGCAAACATATTTGCAAAAAAAATGTTGATTTTTATCAAGTAATATTTTTATACTGGTGTGTGCAAAAATGTTCTGTTTGCATTAACTTTCAATCTAGAAATATTTTTAGGTGAAATTTATAGCAATAAAAAATTAGTATGAAATATTCGATTTTAATTTTAATGATAAGTATGTTGTCCTGCAAAACATCACAGCAGGCTCGTATGGCTATGTCGGTGCCTTACGATGAAAAAGAAATATTGGCAGAGAGTTCCAAAAATGAATCAGTTAGGCTTAGATACAAACTTATTCAATCAAAAATTAAAGATAAAAATGAAATGCTGAAAAACATAGCTTTTCAAATTGCTGATTTTTCCGAAGCCGAATATATCCAACTTGAGCCAATGATCTTTAACCGGGATATCCCAACGATACAAAATCATATCATAAGGGGAGAATTGACTTATGAAAAACTTACAAAATGGTATTTATATCGTATTGTAAAATTTGAAAATGATAAAAATAAAGCGCTTAATAATATTATTTCAATTAATCCAAATGCTGTAAAAGAGGCACGCAAAAAAGATAGAAATAAATCTGCTAACCATCATCCTGTTTTTGGAATGCCCATTTTATTAAAAGATAACATTGATTTTGATGGGCTACCAACAACAGCAGGTGCGCATGCGCTTCAGTTTAATAATGCCAAAGATGCTTTTATAGTAGAGAGATTGAAAAGTAACGGTGCCATCATTTTAGGGAAGGTTAATTTGAGTGAATGGGCGAATTATCTTTGTTTGGAATGCCCCAATGGTTACAGTGCCATCGGTGGGCAAACATTAAATCCTTATGGAATAAGAAAGATAGACACTGGTGGTTCAAGTGCAGGCAGTGGATCTTCTATGGCAGCAAATTATGCAGCAGCGGCGGTTGGTACAGAAACGTCGGGCTCTATTCTTTCACCATCAAGCCAACATTCGATTGTAGGACTTAAACCCACGACAGGCTTGCTAAGCAGAAGTGGCATAGTGCCCATATCAAGCACATTTGATACGCCGGGTCCTATGACAAGGAATGTGATGGACAACGCTATTCTATTGGACGCATTAAGTGGAACGGATAAAAATGATCCGGCATCTGTCAACAATCCTATAAAACAGAAATATTGGGAAAATGTAAAAACGGGAAGTTTGGTAGGCGTAAAATTTGGAGTTGTAAAAGCTTTTTTACAAGACTCATTGTATAAAGTAAATGTAGAAAAAATTAAAGCCGCAGGCGGCGTAGTATATGAAATAGAATTCGAGCAAAATAACAATGAAGGTTTTGGAACACTTTTAAATACTGATATGAAAGTAGATCTTGCAAACTATTTAAAAAGTTATGCAGGCGAAAAAATTCCTTACCGATCAGTTTCAGATATCATTGCTTTCAACAAAATTGATTCTTTAAAAAGTATTCCCTACGGTCAGGGAAGATTTGATGGAATAATGAAAGAAAATAAAACAAATGAAGAAATAGCGAACTTAAAAAAGTCTGTACGTAAAAGCGGTGTCGGATACTTTGAAAAGCCAATGGAGCAGTATCAGTTAGATTTTATTTTATCCATTGCAAACAGAAGTGCAGGTTTTGCAGCAGCAGCCAATTACCCTTGTATTACTGTGCCAATGGGTTACAGAGTTTCCGGGGAGCCAGTGGGCATTACATTTATCAGCAGACCATATATGGAGGAGCGCTTATTAAAGGTTGCTTATGCTTTTGAACAAGTTACAAAAGCAAGAAAAGTCCCGGTAGGATATTAAATTTTGACAGATGCTAAAAAATGTTTTCTAGATATTTATTTTGAATGCTTGTTGGTCATACTAAAAATCATTTCACCACCATTCATTATTTCTGAATGTTTGATAACAGTACCTGTCAGCAAACGACCATTTATGGAAACAGATTTTATGTACTTGTTCGTTTCACTTTGATTTTGCACAACAATTCTTAACTGCTTACCGCTTTCCATATTTATTGTAGCAATGTTTATTATTGGACTTCCAATTTGATATTCATCTGAACCTGGAGCGACAGGATAAAAACCCAAGGCACTAAAAATATACCAGGCGCTCATTTGTCCGCAATCATCATTGCCACCCAGGCCATCTGGTGTAGGTCGGTATTGGTTGTGTAATATTTTACGGATCAACTCCTGTGTCTTCCACGGCTTAGTGGTAAAGTTGTATAGGTATGGAACATGATGTGCGGGCTCATTCCCATGCACATAAGTGCCGATAATTCCTTCACGGGTAATATCTTCAGTTTCGGCAAAATATTTATCAGGCAAGTACATTGTAAAAAGGGAATCCATCTTACCTATAAATTTATCATTACCGCCCATTAACTGCACTAGGGCAGCAGGATCATGTGGTACAAAAAAACTATAATTCCATGAATTGCCTTCTATTAAGCCTTGTCCATTGGTGCTTAAGGCATCAAAGTTTTTGAGGAAATTTTTATTGTTATCTTTTTGTTTTACAAAGCCGTCGTTATCAAAAACATTCTTGTAACTCGATGCCCTAAAAATAAATTCGTTGTACAATTCCACCTCTCCCAATTTTTTCGCAAGTTGCGCAATCGCCCAATCATCGTATGCATATTCTAAGGTGTTAGAAACGGAAACGCCTGATTTATTTGCCGGTATAAAACCGTATTTTAAATATTCTCCAATGCCTTCGTAGCTTCTTTTTCGTGCAGTAGCTACACAGGCAGCCAGCGCTGCTTTTGCATCAATGGCTGTGTTGCCTTTTACAACAGCATCGGCAATTACAGATACGCTGTGGTAGCCACTCATGCACCAGTTATCGTTTGCATAATGGCTCCAGATGGGCAGCATGTGCAAGGCGCTCTGGTCGTAGTGCGCAAGCATAGAGTTTACCATATCGCCATTGCGCTTTGGCTGTATGATGTTAAACAATGGATGCAATGCACGGTAAGTATCCCACAAAGAAAAAGTAGAATAGTTGGTGAAATTATTTGCCTGGTGAATGTTATAATCGAGGCCTTTGTAATTGCCATCTACATCCATAAAAATATTGGGTGCTAAAAAAGAATGGTACATGGAGGTGTAGAAATTTACCTTGGTATCTTCCGGTGCATCAATAACAATTCTGGATAATTCTTTCTCCCATTTCTCTGCAGCTTCTTTTACGGTCCTTTCAAAATCCCAGTGCGGAATTTCTGTATTCATATTTTGCAAAGCACCCGCAGAACTCACACCTGATAAGGCAAACTTTATTTTTATTTTTTCATTCGCCACAGTATTAAAATTGAAAAACATTTTTATCTGTCTGCCAGCTACATCAGGAAAGTTTTCCCGCTGGTTAAATTTGCCCCAAAAGCCACGGTACATCTCTTTTTTGCCTTCATTTACGGAACCATAATTTAATATTGGTTTTGAAAATGCCATGGCAAAATAAACCACCCTTGTTCTGGCCCAGCCAAATGTTTGCCTGTAGCCTGTTACAAGCGTATCATTCTCTACCCTTACAACCGTCCACACATTTTTATCTTCGTAATTATAAATGCCATGCTCGAGGTCTAAAATAATATGCGCATCTTTTGTTTCGGGAAAAGTATACTGATGTAAACCTACTCTTTCGGTGGCGGTTAATTCTGCTTTAATATTATAATCATCCAACTGTACAGCATAATAACCTGCAGTTGCTTTTTCGTTTGCGTGGTTAAAAGCAGAACGGAAACCGCTGCGTGGAATGCTTGCTACGCCTGGGTTTAGCTTTAGCAATCCAACAGTAGGCATTACTAAAAAATCTCCGAGATCAGAATGTCCGGTGCCGCTTAAATGCGTATGACTAAAACCAACAATTGTTTTATCATCATACTGATAACCACCACAATATTTATACATGTCAGGATTGTATTTTCCGTTTTCAATGTATTGCAGTGTGTCTGTATC
>JANXTN010000354.1 GCA_025352435.1 Ferruginibacter sp.
GTTAACATTTTTCGATTTCTTTTCAATCACAACTTTAATCAGTCAATACCTTATCTCAAAGACAGCATCGGATTATATGTATTTCATTAGAATGTCTTAAATATTCTAAAAATACTTTCTGCCATTTTTGCACACATTTTCGCTTGGCACAATGATTGAACTTGCTGCTCAAAATAAATAAACATACAACATGGCAAAAATAATAGGAATTGATCTTGGTACTACAAACAGTTGTGTCTCTGTAATGGAAGGTAACGAGCCTGTAGTTATTGCAAATGACGAAGGGCGCCGTACAACTCCATCTGTAATTGGTTTTCTAAAGAACGGTGAGCGTAAGGTGGGTGACCCAGCAAAACGTCAGGCGATTACTAATCCTCAAAACACCATCAGCAGTGTAAAGCGCTTTATGGGCAGAAGATTTGATGAGGTTGCCGAAGAGAGCTCTCATTGGAGTTATAAAGTTGTAAAAGGTGACAATAATACTGTTCGGATTGATATAGATGGCAGAATGTATACACCGCAGGAAATTAGTGCGATGGTGTTACAAAAAATGAAGAAAACTGCGGAAGACTATCTCGGTACAGAAGTAACCGAAGCAGTTATTACGGTACCGGCATATTTTAATGACGCACAACGCCAGGCCACAAAAGAAGCAGGGGAAATTGCTGGTCTAACAGTTCGTAGAATAGTGAACGAACCTACCGCCGCAGCTCTTGCTTACGGCTTAGATAAAAAAGGACAAGACCAGAAAATTGCTGTTTTTGACTTAGGTGGTGGAACATTCGATATTTCCGTTTTGGAATTAGGTGATGGAGTTTTCGAAGTAAAATCTACCAATGGTGATACACACTTAGGTGGTGATGATTTCGATAAAGTGATTATGGATTGGTTGGCAGATGAGTTTAAAGCTGATGAAGCGATTGACTTGAGAAAAGATCCAATGGCATTACAGCGCCTAAAAGAAGCTGCTGAAAAAGCTAAGGTGGAATTATCGAGCAGTACAGAAACAGAAATTAATTTGCCTTACGTAACTGCTGTCGATGGTGTGCCGAAGCATTTGGTAAAAAAGCTTACTCGTGCAAAATTTGAATCCCTTGCAGATAATTTATTTGACCGTTGTTTAAAGCCTTGTGAAGCAGCTTTAAAGGATGCAGGTATGTCGGTGTCGCAGATCAATGAAGTTATTTTGGTAGGAGGTAGTTCACGTATACCGAAAGTACAGGAGATCGTAGAAAAGTTCTTTGGTAAAAAAGCCAACAGAAGCGTAAATCCTGATGAAGTTGTTGCTATCGGTGCAGCAATACAGGGAGCAGTCTTAAGTGGCGATATCAAAGATGTATTGTTATTAGATGTAACCCCATTAAGCCTTGGTATCGAAACAATGGGTGGTGTTATGACAAGATTAATTGAAAGCAATACTACTATTCCAACAAAAAAATCTGAAACTTTTAGTACCGCTGCAGATAACCAACCAGGAGTAGAAATTCATGTTTTGCAGGGTGAACGCCCTATGAGTGCACAGAATAAAAGTCTTGGAAAATTTAACCTAGCTGATATTCCACCTGCACCACGTGGTGTACCTCAAATTGAAGTAACATTTGATATAGATGCAAACGGAATATTACATGTGAGCGCTAAAGATAAAGGCACAGGAAAAGAGCAAAAAATTAAGATTGAAGCTGGTAGTGGTTTGAGCAAAGAGGAAATTGAAAAAATGAAAAATGAAGCTAAGGCCAATGAAGCCGGGGACAAATTAGAGAGAGAAAAAGTAGATAAAATAAACCAAGCTGACAGTTTAATTTTCCAGACTGAAAAACAATTAAAAGAATACGGGGAAAAAATACCTGCAGAGAAGAAAGCGCCTATCGAAGCTGCGCTGGAAAAATTAAAGGCAGCTCACAAAGCGCAGGATCTTGCACAAATTGATACAGCAACAACAGAGATGAATGCTGCTTGGGCTACGGCAAGCGAGGATATGTATAAAGATACACAGGCAGGAGCTCAACCGGGTGCTGAACATCCACAAAATGCTGAACAGCCTCAGAATGGAAGCGATACTGAGAATGTAACTGATGCAGAATTTGAAGAAGTGAAATAACATGAAACGTCCTAGAATAGGTTGACAAGTTTAGAGATTATCCCGGCTGCATTTGTAGCCGGGATTTTTGTAAATGTACATTATCCGGCGTATTCATTTTAAGAGCCAGATGTGGTCTTCTTGTGTTATAAAGTT
>JANXTN010000004.1 GCA_025352435.1 Ferruginibacter sp.
TCGTTCCTCGCCCTGTTTGCTACACCTCAGTTCGGTGCCGTTCCTATCACGGCTAGGCTCAGCAGTAGCACTTTTTTCAGCAATAAACAAAAGATCCCTGCACATAAATATTTTTTATTTTCGTACATTCAAATTTGATACTAATTACTCCATCATGGCACTAAAACAAATTGATCACGGTACTCCCGAGTATTTAAAAACAGTAAACCTGAGGGATAATGTATTGCGTCGCCCGATAGGATTGACATTTGACCACGATGAATTAATGGCGGAAAAAAATGATATACACATTGCTTGCATAGATGATGGTGAAGTAATAGGATGTTGTGTGCTAGCAAAGGTGGATAACGGTGTGGTAAGATTGAGGCAAATGGCTGTGCCTGATAATTTACATGGCAGAGGTATTGGCGCATCTATCATAAATTTTGCAGAAAATATTGCAAGAGATAAAGGCTTTAAAATAATGACTATGCATGCCCGAGATACCGCTATAGGTTTTTATGAAAAGTTCGGTTACCAAATAAAAGGAAATCAGTTTAAAGAAGTAACCTTGCCACACCATGTAATGGAAAAAAGCCTGAGTTAATTAACGCTCTTATTTTTTAATCTTAGCTGCAAATATTTTTCTTGCTTCCTGCATTTCATCGCCATCAAAGGCATCTTTTGGAATAATAAAAAAGGAACGTGGATTAAAATACAGATGAAAAAAATGTGGGCTCTCCATCCAAGTGCTAAAACTGCTCCAATCCCAACCTTTGTGCCCTCTCACATTTTCTATGGCAAATTGCTCGTTACCCAAAACAGCACTGAAAGAATCTTTAAACGTGGCTGTCTGTCTGTAAATAATTTGAGGTAATAAAAACCAAAAAAGTATCATCAAAAAAAACCAAAGCATAGAACTTACTAAAAACGCTACAGGGCTTATTTTTTTAAAAAAGAATAAACCTGCAGATGTAATAGCAAATAAATTAATTACCACCATCATCACCTTTATTTCCGGTCTGCTAATGAAATGATACCGGAGTGCCTGTATAACCTTTGCTTTATTGTAGGTAAAAGGGTTTGATGTCATAATGCAAAGATAGCGAAGCGAATTTTTGTTTTAATTATGGCACTTTTAATTCATTACTGTTAATGGTAAAATTGGCAAGCTGTTCACCTTTTATTCCAATAAACTCAACATTCAAATTGCGACTTTCTTTTGGACCGCTCACTCCCATTTTCCCAAAGTTCTGCAACTCTACAAGCGTGTTGGGAATTCTAAAAGGATGGTTCTTTTCGTTTCCTGTTGCTTTGCTCACGCCTGCTGTGTAGGGCGAAATAGTTACATCATACAAAGGGTAAAAATCAGGGGGCACTATCTTAATTATTTCGCTGTGGTGTCTATCTCCACTAAAAAATAAAACACCGCTTATCTTCTGCGTTTTTATAAAATTTATAAGCTCATTGTATTCATGACTGTATTGCTGCATACATTCCACTTTACTTAGTGGATTTAATACCTGGCTGCCAACAACAATAATTTTAAATGTTGCCGAACTGTACTGCAAAGCATTTTTTAACCATTCCATTTGTGCCGGCCCAAAAAAGTGTTTATCCTTTGAAGGCATTCCATTTACGCTGTCAGGCATATCGTCTTCGCTTCTAAAATAACGATCGTCTGTCAAAAAAAGATCTACATCACTATAACTCACTTTTGTGTAAATACCCCTTTCCTCTTCACCAAAGCTAGGGTTGAGCATGTATTTTTTAAATAGTTCTCTGCTTTCATTTTTTAAGTAAAAACTTTTACCTGAATTATCAGGCCCATAATCATGATCATCCCAAATAGCGTACTGCGGCATAGCAGCCATAAAAGGTTGTATAATCTTTTGTGCTCTGTCATGCGAAGCTCTATAGTTTAATCCCCACGCCGAACCAAAATCAACTTCTCTCGTGTACCAGTTATCGCCCATCCAAACGTGAAAGGCGGCACCCGATTTTGCCATTGTTTCAAATATGGAAGAGTCTCCGCCGTATGGTTTCCCCGGTCTGTCTACCGCAGGGTCATTCACATAATTACAACTTCCTGCAAGAAAGCTAAAGTCCGGTGCAGGTTTGCGCCATTGCCACAAATCCTGTGTAATAAATTTTGTTGTGAAGGCTGTTTTAATTTCTTTACCATCAATAAACAAACTGTAGTAATAAGTGGTATTAAATGCTAAGCCATTAATTTGAATTTTTATAGGGTTAAAATCATTTCCTACGGTTCCTTTATAAACCATGACCATCTTTTTTGCAGGGTTATTGGCACTGTAATATTGTACTGCTACTTTTTTCACATTAGTACTTACTTCTGCCCAAATAATTGCGGTACGCATTTGCACATCTCCAGCCCAAGGTCCGCTTACCAGTTTATTTTGCTGCGCAAAAAGAAAAGAGAAAGAAATGAGAAAGAATATAATTAGGGAGAATAACTTCATAAAATATTTTTATAAAATTAAGTAAATCCTTAAGCAATAAAAATCATAAAAAACCGCCGCAAAATGCGACGGCCTGTAATTGCAACTATCCCCAGTTGAAAAACAATCATTAAATCTATTTGTTTATTGAAAGAATGATCGTATTACAAACGAACCTTAATTGATATTATTATAGTGTTACTATTTGTTTTGAATTCATAAAGTAAAATTGCTGTATAAAAATGATAGTGCATATACCCATTTGTGGGTATTTTTTGCTTTTTTTATCGATTTTTTAATTTTTCATTATTATCATGCCGCTCAGCATCTCTTAGCGTTTTTTTAGAGATATTCTTTTGCAAAGCATCTGCTAAGTTCACCCCTGTTTGGTTGGCTAAGCAAATTAAAACCCAAAGCACATCCGCCATCTCATCTGCCATGTCATGGTTTTTGTCACTTTCTTTAAAAGATTGCTGCCCGTATGTGCGAACCATTATACGGGAGAGTTCACCCACTTCTTCCATTAAAATCCCAAGGTTAGTGAGTTCATCAAAATATTTTACTCCAATTGTTTTGATCCACTTATCTACTTCTTGCTGTGCTTCATTTAATGTTATATCAGCCATAGTCATTCTTTGTTTTTTGTATCAATAATAATGGTCAGTGGTCCGTCATTTACTAAGTCAACTTTCATGTCTTCCCCAAACTCGCCGGTTTGTATTTTCCTACCTAAATCATTTTCTATTTGCACAATAAGTTTCTCAAAAAGTGGTAGAGCAACATTTCCTTTTGATGCTTTTATATATGACGGTCTGTTACCCTTTTTTGTGGAAGCCTGTAACGTAAATTGGCTGACTAGAATCATTTCTCCCACAATATCTTTTACAGATAAATTTGGTATTTTATTTTCATCATCAAAAATGCGGAGGTTTATAATTTTGTTTGAAAGCCAACTAATGTCTTCATTATTATCTGCATCTTCAATCCCAACCAGTACCAATAGACCTGATTTAATTCCGGCAACTTTTTTGCCTTTAATTTCTACCGAAGCTGATGAAACTCTTTGTAAGACTGCTCTCAAAATATTATTAGTTGATAAATGATAATGGTAAAATGTTTAAATGAATACCTTTATTTAAAAGTAAATATTTTAATCAAACATTTATGGACAACAACGATATACTTAAAAAATTACGGGTAGCACTATCGCTGCGCAATGATGATATTATTGAAATACTATCTCTGGTAGATTTTGAAATAACAAAGGGGGCATTGGGTGATTTTTTTCGCAGCCCCGACCATCCCGGATATGTGGAGGCACAAGACCAGGTGCTCCGAAACTTTCTAAATGGATTGATCATTTATAAAAGAGGCAAGCTGGAACCCAAGAAAAATATAAGAGACGAAGAAATATAGTTTAGAAAAAATGGTTCGAAAATTTCGAACCATTTTTATCTTTATTTAGCTCTGTCATATTGTTTAGGCCAATCAATATTATCTCCTAATTGTTTTGCTGCTTCAAGAGAGAAATACGGGTTACGCAATAACTCACGAGCTATAAATATTAAATCTGCCTGTTCACTTTGCAAAATGCTTTCCGCCTCTTCAGCAGTGGTTATCATGCCTACAGCGCCCGTTGGAATACCACCTTCCTTTTTTATTTGCTCTGCAAATTGCACTTGGTATAAAGGACCGACTGTAATTTTTTGCTCACGGGAGTTGCCGCCGCTGGAACAGTCTATTAAATCGACTGATACTGATTTTAATATGGTACAAAGTTGTATTGAATCGTGTATTGTCCATCCGCCCTCTACCCAATCTGTGGCAGAAATACGAACAAATAAAGGCATATCATTTCCTATAACTTTTCTAGTTACATCAACAATCTCCAATAACAATCGAATTCTGTTTTCAAAACTGCCACCATATTCATCTTTTCTTTTATTGCTTATAGGAGACAAAAATTCATTGATCAAATAACCATGCGCTGCGTGTATTTCTATTACTTTAAAGCCTGCAGCTACAGAACGTTTTGCAGCCTTTTTAAAATCGGATACACATTCTTGTATCTCTGTAATAGTCATTTCTTTTGGCAACGGATCAGTTGTTGCGTAAGGGATATTGCTTGGTGCTAAAGTTTGCCATGCATCAGTAGAATCTACCAACGCCTTTGCACCTTTCCATGCGCTGCTGTGGCTTGCTTTACGCCCCGCATGAGCTAACTGAATTCCTGCTATACTTCCTTGATCTTCAA
>JANXTN010000059.1 GCA_025352435.1 Ferruginibacter sp.
TAAACCCGGCGCTGGAAATAAAACGAAGGTTATTTTTTCCAAAAATTAATTTTGCTTTTAATGGTATGCCCACATACTGGTAACTGTAAATAAACTGAACTTTTGTAGGTTGGGTTTCATTTGGGGTACTGTACGATAACTCTTGTATTTTTGTTTTGTACCCGTTATTAGAATATTGGATACCGGTTTCCAAAGCCCAATTTTTAGCGCAATTATATAAAAGATTTACCCCGGTTGTATATCCAAATTTCGCTTTTTCAGAATTGTTTCTACTATCAATTATAACATCAGTAAATGGCTTGTTATCATTATTTTTTAGAGTTCTGTAATTATAATCAGGTGATAAATTATAACCGATAAAAATTTTATCTTTTGACTGTTATGCGTTAGAATTTAAAAACGAGAACAAGATTAACAAAAGGCTGATTAATTTCATACATCATTTTTTTAATGTTCGATTAGTTAAAATGTTGGTACTATAATTTATAAAATTACACCAATAAAAGTTGAATAAAATTCCTATTGCCCCCAATAGCCCCGATGGGCAGTAGTAGCTGCCGCATAGTAAACTTTAAATTATAAAAAGGATTGTGCGGCACTACTACAGACAGCGGGTTACAAATGCTGAAAATAAATCATCTGCCCATGCTCCTCCTTCGGCAGACAAGTCCTAAAAACTATACATCTTTAAAAATTTAAAAGATATTTTTCGTTGTTTATATTTGCAGCTATGGCAAATGAAGCAAATAATTTTGCGGAAATAATTTCGCATTGTAAGGAATACGGTTACATTTTTCAAAGCAGTGAATTGTATGATGGGCTTGCGGCGGTGTATGATTATGGGCAAATGGGTGCACAGCTAAAGAAAAATATTAGAGATGCCTGGTGGAAAAGCATGACCCAACTGCACGAAAATATTGTGGGTATTGATGCTGCTATTTTTATGCACCCAATTGTGTGGAAAGCGAGCGGGCATGTGGATAGTTTTAGTGACCCAATGATTGACAACAAAGACAGCAATAAAAGATATAGAGTTGATCATTTAATTGAAGGCCATGTGGAGCAACTTGCGGTGGACAAAGAAGCGCTAGGAAAAGAAATTTTAGCAAATATGGATGCTTTACTTGCAGCAAATGACTATACAGGATTAAAAAAATTAATTGAAGACAACAATATAAAATGCAGCATCAGCAAAACCTGCAACTGGACAGACATCAGAGAATTTAATTTAATGTTCAATACCAAGATAGGAAGTGTAACAGACGAGGCGGATACAATTTATTTGCGTCCCGAAACCGCACAGGGAATTTTTGTAAACTTTTTAAATGTGCAAAAAAGCGGTCGTATGAAAATACCGTTTGGTATTGCACAAACCGGTAAGGCTTTTAGAAATGAAATTGTTGCCCGCCAGTTTATTTTTAGAATGCGGGAATTTGAACAAATGGAAATGCAGTTTTTTGTTCGCCCCGGTTCACAAAAAAAATGGTTTGATTACTGGAAAGATGAAAGAAAGAAGTGGCATGAAAGTATTGGAATCCCTGCAGAAAAATTACGTTTTCACGATCACATAAAACTTGCGCATTATGCAGATATGGCCCTGGATATTGAATTTGAATTTCCATTTGGCTGGAAGGAACTGGAAGGTATACACAGCCGTACAGATTTTGATCTTACGCAACATGCAAGCTTTAGTAAAAAGAAAATACAGTACTTTGATAACGACCTAAATGAAGAAGGAAAACCTTATGGCAATTACACTCCTTATGTGGTAGAAACATCTGTAGGATTAGATCGTTTGTTTTTAACCATTCTTAGTCTGGCATACCAAAATGAAACATGGATAAAAGAGGATGGTACGGAAGATAGCCGGGTAGTTTTAAAAATTCCTGCAAAACTTGCGCCTACAAAACTGGCTATTTTACCATTGCTTAAAAAAGATGGACTGCCCGAAACTGCCAAAGAATTAATGAACGAATGCAAGCAGAGTTTTCATTGTTTTTATGAAGAGAAAGATGCTATCGGAAAACGCTACCGCCGCATGGATGCAATAGGCACGCCATTCTGCGTTACAATAGACCACCAAACCAAAGAAGACAATACAGTCACCATTCGCTACAGAGATGATATGCGCCAAGAGCGAATTGCAGTGAGTGAAGTGAGGAAGTTGGTGGAGGGAATGATAAAATAAAAAAAGGCTGCCGTGTGAAAGGCAGCCTTTTTTATAAAATTATTAATAAGTCGCAAAAGTCGAAATTGCCTTAACCCCTCTAAAACTTCCATTGTACACTGAAGTATAGCTTCTAGATGGTACCAAACTTGTTACAAGTTGCTTTGCAATTATAGGTGTTGTTGTGCCTGTCGCAACAACATACAATGTGTCTGATAAACCTGATGCATAAGGAATAAAATCTGTTACAGTATTGGTTGAAATATTTGTGAAAACCGGCGTGTTTGATGCAAGTACCGGCGAGCCATTTACAAATACGGGCGTACCGGATATTCTTCTAAATGAATATACATCTACATTAGGCACAGCAATAGTATTATAAATAAAATTGGCAAACCGTAATCTTGATGTAGTATCTGTAGGAATTGTAATGTTATTTGCTACAGTTATTTGCTTTATAGATGTAAGCGTATCGTAAGTAAAAGTGGTGTAACTTTTCCCTGCATCAAAATTTTGAGTAAAAGTAATGGGTGCCTGCGTTGTGTTGGCAGCAGTATCTTTTATTAATATTGCTCTTGAACCTGGAGTAAGTTTAATACCATAAGCACTTGCTGGAAAAATACTGCCAAAACCTAAAGAAGCACCTGTAACGGCCACGCCATCTACGTATACATAATTTCTTGCTGATTTTACAGTAGCATTAAAAACCTGTAAAGTAGCAGATTTATTTACGTCGATAGTTAAATCGGCTACTTGAGGAATTTCTCGGGTGCAGGAAATATATAACAATGAAAGTAAAACAGGTATCAATATGTTGATTTTTGAAAATGTCATTTTTGTCTTTTTTTTAAATTAAGGCATGGTGAACCAAGGTTGATAAGTAATGTAATCAGGCTTTACTGCACCAATTCTTGTTAACTCCGGTACATTATATAAATATTCGGAATTGAATCGTGGCCTGCATCTATAAACCAGATTTCCATTGTTGGTTGTAACAAGATAGTTTATGGGCGAAGTTGGAGGGGTTATAAAATCTGCATACACTTTGTTTCCTGTCGCCGGGTCAATATCTATATAATGGTACTTCCGCATATCAGTCCAGGTTTGGTGTGTTCCCCAGCCAAATAATGCAATGTATTTCTGAAGCATTATTCTTGTGAGCGTTAGATCTGCAGCACTTGTGGGCACCACTGCAGGATTTGCCAGGTAGGCTGCTTTTGCTGCAGGAGTAATAGCACGTGCTGAAGGTATCTTGAATGAAAATGTTGTGGTAAGCATATCAAAGTTTAAACTGATAGCATTTTTATATGCTGCAAGTGCCATTGCTTTATCTCCTTTTAAATATGCAGCTTCAGCAACTACAAATTGCATTTCAGAAGCCGTCATAAGTGGCCATGGGCCGCGGTTTCCAAACACATATTTTGCACTGTCATCTGTTCCGGTAGTTGCAATTTGTTGAGGGTTTCTCCAAAAGTTTTTTGGATAGTTCGCTGTAGGTTGTGTACCGTTTAGGTATTCTGTTACGCCAAGCCACGGCATAACTCCTTTAAAAGTACCTAATGAATTTTCGCTCAGCATATACCATGTTCTTGGATCATTTACTCCCGTAAATGCACCAGTGTTTGCGCCCGACATTAAGTTGGCAATGTAACCTCCCTGTCTTATAGTTCCAACATTTGACCGTGTTGGTCCAAAGTAACTGTTGAAACCATTGCTTGTATTTACACCTGAAAATGTAGCTAAAATATTTTCAGAGTTATTGCTTAGGGAAAGGTTTGCATATTTAATTGCTGAATCCGCATACTTATTGGTTGCAAATATTCCTTTACTGCTTAAATCAATGTACGATCGAGCAAGAATACCATAAACAAACTTTTTCCATTTATTAATATCTCCGCCGTTTAAGTACGCATCGCTTTGTGCAAGATTTGCAGGGTTTACATTACCATCTGTTCTGCTTAGATTACTTAATGCTTTAAAACAGATTGCACGGCAACTGTCATAAAATTCAGGTTGTGTATCGTATTTAAATTGCGCAAGGTTAGTATTGAATGCTTCTTTAAGAATAGCATCGCTATATTGGTTGGTTAATTCCAGCCAGTCCCATGCTCTCACAGCATATCCAACACCTACGAAATCCCATTTTTGTTGCTCAGTACCCCATTCTATAATTCTATTCACATTTTGGCCATGACCATAATAAACGGCTGCCCATATTCCACCGGTATTATCACTACCGATAGTACCACCCATTGAGCCATAATTTTCACCTGCGGCTGTTGATCCCCAATATTGGATGTATCTGCCTAAAAGTACATCATCAATCTGCAATCCGTAGTTTGTACCTGCAGCAGAATTAAAAGCAGTAAAACCGCCTATAACTCCCGGCAGTATTGTTTCTATTGGAACAACAACAAGGGCATTTGGATTTAAGTAGGCATCATCAATTTTTTTCTTGCAGGACCAGGAACCAAATATGGAGATTGCAGCAAGAAAAAGAATTGGTTTGGAAAAAATATTTTTCATGTCAGATTTTTATTTGTTGTAATTATTTAAAATTTGCTCTGAGTCCAAAACTTAGACTTAATGGCGTGGGGGCAGAACCTAAATCAAGCCCATATCCACCTACACCGCCTGTACCAGGATTATTTGCATTTACTGCAGGATCTGCACCATAATAATTTGTAATAAGAATAAGGTCGTTACCTGTAACAAATATGCTTAAAGCCTTGAAGGCGTTAAATCTTTTAATAGCACTTGCAGGGAGTTGGTAATTTAAAGTAAGATCTCTTAACCTTAACCAGTTTACATTTTTCTGAATAAATTCTTCATCAGGTAAAGAAGTGTAGTAACTGCTTAAATACTGTGGTACGATTGCGAGCGTATTTACTGTAGGCGTAATTGAATTTTGAAGGCCATCATTTAATACGCCGTTTATTAAAATAGGATTACTGCGGTTTGCTGTTCTTACACTTTTACCTAAACCTGTAAGCAATTGGTCAGTGCCGTTATAAATATCCCCGCCTACTTTTAAATCCCAAAGAAAACTTAAGCTTAAGTTTTTATACCTAAAGCTGTTAAGCGTACCGAGATTAAAATCGGGAGTTCTGTCAGCAATTACTTCATTAGTTCCTCCATTGACCAATGGAATACCGGAGACTGGACTGATTAATATTTGACCTGCATTGTTTCTCGTGTACTTTGATCCTGTAATTGTCCCTGTAGAAAAGCCTCTTACCAAACCACCTCTTACGTTTGAAATATAAGTATCAGAATTATAAAAATCATTCAAAATGCCTATAGATGCAGGAAGTGTAAGAACCTCACTCCACATATGGCTAAAATTAAAATTGATATTCCAGCTAAAATCTTTCTTTTTTATAGGGTTCAAATTTAAAGTTAGTTCAACGCCCTGGTTACGCAATGATGCAGCATTGGTCGTGTTTAAAATAGCGCCTGTTGCATAACTTGCTCTGTATCCTTGAGCAATTTGATTTGTACAAAGCGTATTGTAATATGCCGCCTCCAGTGTGATATTATTATTAAAAAGTCTAAACTCTGTTCCTACTTCATAGGTTTTTTGTTTCTCAGGACTTAAATAAGGGTTGGCATTTGTAAAACCATACGTGTAAGTAACGGGAAGGTTATTACTGCTAAAATTATTTACAAAAAATGATTGGTTCGAATATGGATCATTTAAGCGTGCAGTACTTGCTAATGATGACCTGAGTTTAAAATAATTTAAAATATTCCCCTTTTTAATAGAAGGAAATATGTCGGAAACTATTACACTTAAACTTGCGCCCGGGTAATTATAATTTCTGTTTATTGCAGGAATGGGAGATGCAGATTCAAACCGATGCGAGTATGTAAGAAACGCAAGATTTTTGTACCCAATTGAAACTTCGCCAAAGCCCGCCAATTCTCTAAAAATATTTACGTTCGGCCTACCATTGTTATTTTGTAATAAACGCCTTCTGGAATTTTTTGAAGTGATACTACTGTCAGTAGCATTAAAGTCTGTAGATCTAATGACGCCATTTTTATACATGTTTCCGTCAACTCCAATTGAATCAATTAAATTGTTGCCTACAATAGCGAACTGCTGTGTTTCAAAATCTTGCCACATGGTACCCACCAATAACCTCGTTGAAAAATTTCCAATTTTCTTCTTAGCCGTGGCTGTAATAGTATGGTTATAGCCTTTGTATTTTCTATAATAATTGTCTAAACTTCCTCCTGTGAGTGATGTAAGTTGAAATGATTGAGGGTGCACAAATACATAGCCATCATCTTTATAAGTGTCGTAGCCAAATCTTCCACTTAATGCCAGCCAATTTAATGGATTATAATCAACAGCTAAGGTTGATACAATGCGATTTAAAACGTCTCCGCTTCTATTATGTTTAGCACTCCAAAGTGGGTTATCAAAATCTGAATTTCGGTTTTTATTAAAAAGTATATTTTTATTACCGTATCCATCTTCATAATTTCTAATGTCATTGTTTGATGGCCATTCATACAATTCTACTAAATATCCACCAGCGCCCGACCCTGATGCAGAGCTTTTAAGTGGCCTTAAATTATCTGCATTTGTATATGCTATGGTAGGAGTAACGGAAATGTATTTACCGATTTTAGTGGTATTAGAAAGTTTGAAATTATATTTCCTGAATGTATTAAATGGTACAACACCACGACTGTCAAAAAACTGAGCAGATGCCCGAAATCCGACATTAGATGTACCGAATTCTGCACTAAGATTATGCGTTTGCGCAAAACCTACGTTAAAAAAATGATGAAGATTATCATAGAATGTAGTTCCGGGTTTCCAGGCAGGGCCGAATGATGTGAAAACGCCTGATGAAGTTGCTGATGCAAAAGGAATATTATTACTAGTACCGGGTCCAAAATCATTATTTACTTCTGTAAACCTTGTCTCTTTTTGATAGCGGAAATTATTATCGTATGCCAATAAAATTTTACCGTTTGAAGCTTTGGCTTTTTTAGTTGTTATAACAATTGCTCCTGAACTTGCCTGACTACCGTACAATGCCGTTGCTTCAGGACCTTTTAATACTGTAACTGATTCTATATCGCTTGGGTTTATGTCAGCTATTCTATTTGTATTATCGTTGTTTCTGTTATTTCCATCGGAGGCTAAACCGATTCCACTTCCACTTTGCGAGTTAGAGTTTAAAGTTTGGTTATCTAAAATTATTCCGTCTACAACAAACAAGGGCTGGTTTGTACCGGAAATCGTATTAAATCCTCTAAGCACAATTCCTGAAGATGCACCTGCAGTACCGGATGTAGGCGTAACAGTTAAACCTGCCACACGGCCCTGTAAGCCGTTTACAAAATTTTCTCTCTGCGTTTGTTGTATATCATTTCCTTTCACCGTCTGAACTGAATATCCCAATTCTCTCGGGTTTCTCTTTATATCCATTGCTACAACCACTTCATCAAGTGTTCCATCAAATTTTTCTAACCTGATAGTTAGAAATGAGGCATCCTTAATTTTGACTTGTTTTCCTTTAAAATTTACTGAAGAAACAATGAGCACGTCATCTCTCATTGCATTGATGCTGAAATTTCCGTTAGCATCCGTTTTCGTTCCTGTGCTTTTGCCTTTAATTTGAATAGAGGCAGATTCTACTGATCCACCATCTTTATCATTTACAACCCTCCCACTTATTAATTGTGCAAAGGTTATTAAAGGAATTATTAAAAATAGTGTGAGGACTATTTTAGGTAAAAGTTTTCTCATAGCAAAGCGTTTGATGATCTTGTGTAATTTTTAAAAAGGGTAAAAGTGCAGAAAAAATGAAAATACAACTTTTTGTAAAATAACTTTCAAATGTTACTAAAATCCTTTCCAGATATGATTGCAATAAAATACAAAGAAAATAAATCGCTACAATTCTCTTGTTTTAGATATAAGATTTTTTAGCGGAGCCAATGATCTTACGTTTGAACTTATATAAGTTTTTTTGGTAAAACCGATTAATTCATTAGTTTTAACTTGAAGAATAGCTTCAAACCTATTATTACTAACCATAAACTTAATTAACATGGCAGGAAAATTAACAGCGTATTGCATGAAGACAAAGGAAAAAAATGTTGAAATGCAGGAAGCAGTGATCACCAAAACTTCCCGTGGAGGCTACATGGCTCAGGGCAACGACGGTAAAGGAAATAAAATGACAACTATGCTAGGCGAAGCAAGAGCTTTGGAAGCTGTAAAAGATGGCGTAGCTAAAAAAGGCTGGTAAGCTAGATAACAAATACAAGATTTTAGACACAAGACATTAGAATAAGCGGCTCGATTTGGGCTGCTTTTCTTTTTCGTGCTAGTCAAGCTTTTGAAACGCAAACGCTTTCGTTAAAAATCGATACATCTCAGTCATGCTCTTTATATCCTCTACAACTAGAATCCCATTTTTTCCTACCTGTTTTAGCTTTGCTTTGTTGGTTCCCTTTTGCAAAAACAACAACACCTTATTAAACGTTTCGCTTTGAAAATAAGGCGAGTCAGGATTGGATACGAAAAAGCATTTCAATACATTATTTTTCAAAAACATTCTTTCAAAGCCAAGTTCCACTGCTATTTTGCGACAGCGCAGCGTTGTAAATAAATCTTCCACCTGTGATGGTATTGGTCCAAACCGATCCTG
>JANXTN010000093.1 GCA_025352435.1 Ferruginibacter sp.
AACATTGAACATTGAACATTGAACATTGAACATTGAACATTGAACATTGAACATTGAACATTGAACATTGAACATTGAACATTGAACATTAAACATCAATTAACCCATGCCGATAATCGCACCTTCCCTACTCTCCGCCAATTTTTTACAATTACAGCAAGACTGTGATATGCTCAACAACAGCGCTGCAGATTGGTTTCACATAGATATTATGGATGGCAGTTTTGTACCCAATATCAGCTTTGGTCCAATGGTGACAAAATTTATAACAAGCACCACCAAAAAGTATTGTGATGTGCATTTAATGATTGAAAATCCTGATAAATATGCCGAAGCATTTAGAGATGCAGGCGCAAATAATCTTACCGTACATATTGAAGCTTGCCCACATTTGCACCGCAACATTCAGCAAATAAAAACACTTGGCATGCATGCAGGCGTTGCTATCAATCCGCACACACCGGTGAATGCGCTTGCAGATATTTTGGCTGACATCGATGTGGTTTGTGTAATGAGTGTAAATCCGGGTTTCGGCGGACAGTCATTTATTGCGCACACGCTACATAAAATAAAACAGCTGCGCCAAATGATAGATGAGCACAGCTTATCTGTAAAAATTGAAGTAGATGGTGGCGTCACTTTACAAAATGCCAAAAGCATTGTAGATGCAGGCGCACATGTACTTGTAGCCGGTAACACCGTTTTTAAAGCAACAGATAAAGTAGGTATGATAGGAGCGCTAAAAGGAATTGCTTAAAAACTCTTGGGCGGTTTTCATAAGTAAATGATTCAGCATTTATCCGGTCTATTCGCTGCTATCTTTTTATTCGCTCACGCTTCATAAGAAGGATAGCCGCTGCTATCCCGTCGCTCGTCAGCAATAAATCTTTTTTCAACATTTAATATAAAAAACAATGAACCTATCTAACAACAAAATTTTAATAACCGGTGGTGCATCTGGAATTGGGCTTGGCCTTACCGAACGATTTATTAAAGAAAACAATACTGTCATCATTTGTGGCAGACGAGCAGAAGTGTTGGAAGAGGTAGCCAATAAATATCCATCCGTAATAACAAGAGTGTGCGATCTAACAAACGAAAAAGAAAGAGAAGAATTGTATAAATGGGTAGGGGCAAATCATAGCGATACAAATGTTTTAATAAACAATGCGGGTATACAAAAATGGATGAACATTACAGATGCAGATTTCTTTTCAAATGCCAAACAGGAGATCGTAACAAATATTGAAGCTCCTTTACACCTTGCATCTTTATTTATTAATTTACCCGCCTTGACAACAGTAATTAATGTTACATCAGGGTTGTCATTTGTGCCACTTACCAAAGTGCCGGTATATTCAGCCACCAAAGCGTTCTTTCATTCTTTCACCTTATCATTAAGGCAATTAGTTGCTGCAAAAAATATTGAGGTTATTGAAATGGTTCCACCGGCATTAAATACAGATCTTGGCGGCAAAGGCTTGCATGATGAAGCTCCACCCGTTTCCGTCTTTATAGAATCTATCTTTGAACAACTGAAAGAAAATAAGCAACAACTTACTTTTGGTTTTAGTACCATGATGACAAATGCAACTCCGCAGGATTTAGACAATACTTTTAAAAGGATGAACGGCGTCACCAATTAAAATAAAAACTGGCTTCCATTTTTGGAAGCCAGTTTACGAAAATAGCTTTAGAAATTTATTTAGCAAAGTCTTTCGTCGGCATTTTATCGGAAGGCATTTGTGTGCTTCCTGAAGCAGGCATACCACCTTTATTCTTCATCATCATCATTACATCAGGCATACTCATAAAGCCCCAATGCTCCTGTGCTTTGTCACCTTTCAGTTTTACAACATCTACGCTTCTGGAGTCCATTTTAGTACCTGGTGGAAATCCCATACCAGGGTTTGCAGTGGTTGTGCCTCTCATCTCCACAAGTGTATATAAATAATCCCCATCTACTGCTTGAGAAACAATATTCATCTTCATACCCGGTTCAAAACTGTTGTGCATTTGAGTAAGCATAGCAGTCAATTTTTCCGCTCCCACAACATCTTCTCCATTTGGTCCACCATTGTGATCCACGCCATCTTCGTTTATCCATTTTCTGATTGTTACTGAGTCACCATTTTCTAATGCCTTGTAAAAATTAGTATTGTTCTCTTTAATTTTTACAGAAGCATCTTCCTGGTTTGCTTTACTTGTACACGATGCTAAACCTAATACAAGAATAAAAGACGAAGCAAATAAAAACTTTTTCATAAAAAAATTTTAGTTAGTTAATAATTAGATACAATAAATATATATAATAATTTATATTAAATTATATTTATAAAAACTTTTTTTTCAATTGCAAAAACTATTATCTTATTTGATTACAGGAGCTCAAGGAAAGCGTTACGATCATAAGCAACAGCGCTATTGTTAACTATTACCCTAATAATGTTACAGATATAAAAAAATGCTATCCTCATTACAAGGATAGCATTTTTATAAAATCAAACTTCAACCTACAAACCAAAAGCCGCTTTTAATTTGCTTGCAGCCAATGCTTGTGCTTCTTTTGCCTGAGGAACTACCGCAGCCATTCCAAAAAACTCGTGGGTAACACCAGTATATAATTGGTAATCTGTTTGTACGCCTGCGGCTGATAATTTATCGCTCAATAATTTGCCTTCTGACTGCAGTGGATCTATTTCCGCAGCAATGATCAGTGTTTTAGGCATTCCCTTTAGGTTCGCTTTAACCAAACTAACCCTTGGGTCAGCAGCTTGTGCGACAGAACTAAATTCATTTTTTATAAACCATTCCATCATAGGCTTATTCAATGGTTTTGCGCCGGCAAATTTTACATAGCTTTCGCTGTTTATATCATTATTTGCAATAGGATAAACAAGAACTTCATACAATGGCATTTGTATTTTTTTATCACGAGCCATCATACTCATATTGGCCGCAAGGTTACCACCCGCACTTTCTCCTACTACTGCAAGTTTAGTAGAATCACCCTTGAGTTCAGCAAAGTTTTTCAACACCCATTGGTAAGCATCAAAAGATACAACATGTGCTGCGGGAAATTTATGTTCCGGACCCTTCGGATATTCTACAGAAACTACTACTGCACCAACTTGCTCACACAAACCCTGTGCGCCGCCGTTGTACACATCAATGTTGGCAATAACCCAACCGCCTCCATGATAATATACTATTACCGGGTAAGGCGCTTTGCCTTGCTTCGGTGTGTACACGCGTATATGTGTTGTTCCCCCGGTTACGGGTATATCTTTACCCATAGTGTCACACTTCGCAGGTGGTGGTGTCATTTTGTTATCCTGCATTACAGCCATTACCGCATCCGTTGGCGTAGGTTGCTTGCGTGCTTCTTGAGCCGTTAATGAATCAATTGGTTTACCTCCAAGGCTTATTAATTTTTCAATTACTACCTGCATTTCAGGTTTAATACTTGGTGCCCAGGCAGGCGTCGGCATAGTTGGTTTCAATGTTATCTGCTTGTTTTCGGTTGTCATACTGTCTTTTGTAGATGTTGTTGTTGTAGTTGGATTACTGTTACATGATGCAAATGTCGTAATGATACAACATGTAAAAAATGTTTTTGTAATTGTTGAAATTTGGGTTTGCATAATTCTTATATTATTTTTTAATGCTTTGAAAGCAATTTATAATATAGATAAACGTGCCATATAATAATGAGGTGGCAAGTATGGGATAAAATTTCAAATATTGCATAGTCATGTATATGAACTTTCAAAATTAAAATATTTTCGGAGCATCAGCATCAGGAACATTGTTGAACATTAGTTTTGGACTATAAGCTCGCCCCACACTCTTGAACACCTGTCCTGTAATACTAACAGATTTTAAATACATTTGAAAAGCAATATAGGGTTTACAATTAAACATTTTAAAATGCAAAAAGTAGTAATCGAAGAAAAGTTTAATCTTTTTTCAGAGCATTGGAATCCCAAAATAGTAGGTGAACTTAATGGGCAACAAATTAAACTTGCAAAACTAAAAGGTGAGTTCGTGTGGCATAAACACGAAGAAGAAGATGAAATGTTTTATGTAGTGGAGGGCATTTTAAAAATGGAATTGCGAGATAGAACTATTGTAATAAATAAAAACGAATTTTTGATTGTGCCCAGAGGCACGGAACATAAGCCTGTGGCAGAAGACGAGGTTTGGGTCATGCTTTTTGAACCTGCAAGCACTTTAAATACTGGGAATAAAGAGAATGAAAGAACAAAGCATTTTTTAGAAATTATCTGAGCAAAAAGACAATATTTTAAACTGAATAATTTTTTTTCAAACACTACCTATATATGCTCACTACTATCAGCATTTACTTTGTATCAACTGACCAAAAATGACTTTAAATTTTGTTTAGCAATCGCTAAAGCTATCCGATAAAAAACGGAACCAACTTTAAGTGATGGTTCCCTTTTATCATTTGGGATTACACTAATTACTTTCAGCTTGGTACTCAGCAAGACTTCTTTGGCTCCGGTCATGCACAAAAATGAGAATTAACGTTGATGAAATCCTAATTTTCTTCACCCCGCATCTAAACAAACTAATTCACAAATATCTGTCGTAGGCTGTTGGTTGATCCATCCCGTGATCTTATTGTAAGTTGATAAATGCCAGCAGTTTTCAGGTTACCTAAAGAGATTTTCTTATTAAAAATTACTGTTGATACATTTACTTCACCATTGTAAAATACCTGGCCAAGTTTATTGGTTATTTTAATGTCGTATGTGCCCAAAGGTTTATTTACAAACACAAGATTCATTTCTTTGTCAATTACCGGGTTAGGATATACACTAATAGAAGGTGTTAAATTCAACGCCTCTACTTTTACTTTAGCGCTATATTGAATCTTTCCATCTTTATTAAGTGCTTTTATGCGATAATAACTAGCCGTAAACAGAGGATTGGCATCCAGATAATCATAATCAGCTTTTACACCATTATTATATAATGGAGCTTTTACGGAGAGGCTGTTGAAAATTGTTCCATCGGTACTTCTTTCTAAAGTATAATTCGTAACATTAATCTCATTTTCAACTTTCCAGGTTACTGATATTGTCTTATCAGTTTTGCGTGAAGCAGTTATACCTATTAACTTTACGGGTAAGATTACTTTGGTGAAAATAATTTTAAATCTATCCGGAGCAATAGAGGCGGCATTGTTATCAACCTCAAAGTTAATATCCGTATTGCCACTTATTGCAAGCGGAGTTTTAGTACTTAAAAACTTATCCCATAACCAAGCTTCAACACCTGCTTGTTCCATATTTTCCATATTTATACTCCATGTGTAAGATAATTGCTTGGCTCCTGAAAAGTTTAGGTGCATTGTATCAGCGGCTGTGGGCAATTGCCTGCGCTCCACTGCCAGTATTTTACCTGAGCGGATAAAGCCTGTATTTACGCCTTCATTGATGAATTTGTTTGCATCATCAAAGTTTACTTCATTACTGTATTCATCACCAAAAATTGCTAGGGCTCCGTCTAATAATATTTTGGCAGCACCTACAGTACCTCCCTTAAGCGTAGTCTGAATAATAGGGATTTCCGAATTTAATCTTTGAGTGCGTGAGGCTAATTTACTTA
>JANXTN010000095.1 GCA_025352435.1 Ferruginibacter sp.
CCGGAAAAATCGTTTTCCAAAAACCTTTCAAACGCCACATTCTTACAAAAAAATCTACCAAACGCAAGCGTGCAATGCGCCAGGATGGTATGGTAGATTCTACACAAATGTATTTTGTAAGAAGATTGCTCGGATTGAAATAATGTACCGCTTGCAGTAGCAAAATGCTAATGCATTAGTTAAAACTTTAAAAAAAAATTAAATATGCCACGTTCAGTAAATGCAGTCGCCAGTAGGGCCCGCAGAAAAAGAATTTTAAAAGCAGCAAAAGGATATTACGGTAAGCGTAAAAATGTATATACCGTTGCTAAAAACGTTATGGAGAAAGGCCTTACATATAGTTATGTAGGCCGTAAATTAAAGAAGCGTGAATACCGTACTTTATGGATAGCACGTATCAATGCAGCAGTAAGAGCAGAAGGAATAACTTACAGCGAGTTTATCCATAAGCTTTCTGAAAAAAGCATTGATCTTAACCGCAAAGTACTGGCTGATCTTGCAATGAATGAGCCTGAAGCCTTTAAAGCGTTGGTTCTTTCTGTGAAATAGGTTTGTAGATTTTTAAAAGTGTGTAAAAAGACCGTTCCCTAATAAGAACGGTTTTTTTTATTTCTTCATAATTTTAATAATGGAAATTTCGGGATCTGCTTTAGCAGTTATAATTATAATGTTTGCATTTGCTGTATTGCTCACGGTAATACTTATAAAGGTTATTAAACACTACAACCGCAAATAATGAAGATCTTTAACTCCTTTCATTAAATGATATATAACCACTAGTATTAAATATCTTTGCGCAGCAAAAACCTTTTAAATAACGCAAGTACTATTTTAGTCAATGAACAACTCTTACAACAGCTTAGTGCAACAGACTTTTAATTTTCCGCAGGAAGGATTTAAGTTGCACGAAAACCATTTACAATACAACGATGTAGATATTAAAGCACTGATTGATAAATATGGTACACCATTAAAATTATCTTATTTACCAAAAATAGGCATGCAGATAAATAAGGCAAAGACCATGTTTGCAAACGCCTTTAAAAAACACAAGTACGAAGGAAAGTATAACTATTGTTATTGCACAAAAAGTTCACACTTTAGTTTTATAGTGGAGGAAACTTTGAAGCACAACATTCATTTAGAAACTTCGTACGCTTATGATATTGACATCATAAATGCTCTGTATAAAAAAAGAAAAATTACAAAAGATATAAATATTATCTGTAACGGTTTTAAGCAAAAAAATTATACTTCCCGCATTGCTAAACTTATAAACGATGGGTTTAAAAACGTGATTCCTGTGTTGGATAATAAGGAGGAATTGAACATGTATAAACGGAATATACGTACCGGGAAACCTTTTCAATTAGGAATTCGCATTGCCGCAGAAGAAGAACCGACTTTTCCGTTTTATACATCCCGTTTAGGAATGAAAGCTAAAGATGTGTTGGGATTTTATGTTGATGAAATTGAAGGCTATGAAGATAAATTTCAATTAAAAATGTTACATATCTTTTTAAATAAAGGTATTAAAGATGATATTTATTATTGGAGTGAGTTGCAAAAAAGTATTACTCTTTATTGCCAGCTAAAAAAGATTTGCCCGGAGTTGGACAGTATAAATATTGGTGGCGGATTTCCCATTAAGCATTCGCTTGGTTTTGATTATGATTACCAGTTTATGATCAATGAAATTGTAGGCAATATAAAAACTGCATGCAAAAAAGCTAAAGTACAAATGCCTGATATTTATACGGAATTTGGAAGTTTTACTGTGGGAGAAAGTATGGCACATATTTACAGTGTTATTGGCGAAAAGGTGCAGAATGACAGAGAAACCTGGTATATGATTGATTCATCGTTTATAACTACTTTGCCGGATACATGGGGCATAGGAGAAAAGTTTTTAATGCTTCCTATAAACAAATGGAAAAATGAATATCAACGTGTAGTGTTAGGTGGCATAACCTGCGATGGGCATGACTATTACGACAGTGAAGAACACATTAATGAAGTCTTTTTACCAAAAGTAAAAACGACCAATGAAGATGATATAGAAACTAACAAAGAGCCTTTATATGTTGGCTTTTTCCATACAGGTGCTTATCAGGATCAGATAAGCGGTTATGGCGGTATAAAACATTGTCTAATTCCTTCTCCAAAACATATAATTATTGAAAGAGATAAAAACGGAAAATTGATTGAATGGGTGTATGCTAAGGAGCAAACTTCGCAGAGTATGCTGAAGATATTGGGTTACAATTAATAAATGGAATTTTCCTTATAAGTTGATTTAAAACTCTTAAAAACTACTTTATGAAAATAATTTTTTCACTGTTGAGTTTTGTGCTATCAACTATTTCTTACGGACAATTAATAACTAATAATAACAATCTAAATGTATATTTAGATTCAAATAAAATAGATCTCCAAAACTATTTATTTGATCAAAATAAAATAGAAAAGTTTGAAATTGTAAAGAAAGGTTTTGACTCAAGGACCAACACAACAAGGAGTATTTATATTACGTCTAAAAAGCCACAGGGTATCAACTTCCTTTCTTACGAGCAAATAAAAAGTGAGTATTTTGCTGATAGATCCAAACCAATTTTGCTCTTACTTAATGGAACTTTTATCAAAAGTCCTACAATACTAAACATCGATTCATCTTACATTAGCAAGGTAGAAGTGGAAACGGGTGAAGATTATATCCAATTAAGAAAACTATACCCCTCGATGGCAATAGTAAATATCAAATTAAAAAATTTTGATCGTACAAGTGGTGAAATGCGAATATACCTTGATGGCATGCCATTTAAAAATGACCCGGAATGATAATACTTAAGAAAGGATAATTATCCAAATACTCTTAAAGTAGTTCCTGAAAGAGAAGTGCTATACTGTTTTAAATTAGCCGCCGCCGGCCCATTATTTACCACTCCGGAATTACTAAAGGTAGAACCGTGATTGGTACAAAAAAAACGGTTATTACTTCCATCATAAATCACTGAAGTTCCCTGATGCGGACATGCCATAGAAACAGCAAGATAATTTCCGGTTGTAGTTCTAGCAATTATAATATCATTTTTGTATACAAAGCCACCGTTTGTTCCCAAATTTGCATTTTCTGCTTGTTTAAGATCCAGTGAGAAGTCTACGCCTGACGGAGGAGGCGTTACAATATTTCCTGCATCAGTACCACTTGATTTACTACAGGCACCAAAACAAGTCGCTAATAGTAAAGATGCTGAACTGACACCGAGGGCATTAATAAATTCTTTTCGGTCCATAAAATATATTTTCTTTAAATATAAAAAGAAATCGGTGTTTCCCTCTTTAATAAATTATTAAACTCATAATCTTTACTTATTTCAAAAATGAATAGGAGGACATTTTGTTGATTACTACTTGATAGATAAACCACAGATGATTTTACTTACTTTGAACCAATAGAGATTTTCAGCATGGTTTGTTCCAATAATTTATTTCCATTTGCAACATTGAAAGGCTCCTGATAAATGACTTCATTGTTATTTCTATAAGTACCACCGTTAATATTTCTGATGGCGCTTGCCAAACTATTTTCTTCTACATCTCCCCAATCTTTATCCAAACCATCTGCCACTATTGAGTTTGGCGTAAATCCATTATAATAATTTCCTTCTCCGTTTTTATTTACAGTTTTAAATGATACAGGAAAAACGTACCATTCTCCATCTTCTATCGGAAAAAAACCTACAGGCTTTCCATGTGTATTTGAGTTTCCTATCAGCCTAACATCCATGTAAGGTTTTAAATTATTTATTAATAACTCGCTTGCCGAAGCTGTGCTCTTACTTACAATAAAATAAATTTTGTTTAGTTGAAGGGAACCTGCCTTATTAAACATTACAGTAGAATTCTCATTGCTATGATGATTGTTGTACATCTGCTTAAACATTACACTTCCCTGTGCCTGACTAGTAATTAAATAATTTGCAAGCTGCTCCTGAAGGGAAACGTAACCTCCACCATTATAACGCAAGTCAACAATTAAATTTGAAATTCCCGCACTTGCAAAATGACTGAAAACCCGGCCATATTCTGCTGATATCTGATTTATATTTCCAAGAAATGAAGTATAAACTAAGTAACCAATTTTACCGGCAGCAGAATTATAAACTGTATCAAGATAAACTGGCTTATTAGTATAATGCCCTGCTGTTAAATTAAGATCTACAGAAATACCATCAGGTCTTGTAAAAGTTACAGCTGCAGATGTGGCTTTATAAATATTATCAATTATAAACTGAGCATTACTAATGGTAATATCTGTATTACCATTAATTTTTGTGATTCTCCAACCTCTTCTTATTCCTAAAATTCCTGCAGGAGAATTGGGCTCTGTAAGTCTCACACGCAAATCACCCTCAGCACGAAAAAAAACGGTTATGCCAAAATCACCATCCGCATTCGTTGAAGATGAGACTGAACTCATGCCGCCACTATATTGATCCCACTCAGTTTTTTTCATGGCGAAACTCCACTTATCTACAGGTGTAGGGAAACCCGTTTCAATGCTGTATTGACGAATGGCAGTCATGACTTCTGCTGGATCTTTAAACCCGGAGGTGTTAAGCGTGGCGGGCAATTGAGTATTCCATAAATAGTAATCCTGTGTTTTTTGAAAAGCTACATCGTTCACCTGAGCTGTGTTTCCTGTACCAATAGGGTTTGGTGGCGGAGGAGGTGTAGGCGATGTAGTTGAAGCGACATTTTGTTGAATATCTTTTTTACATGAGAGCAAGAAAAGAGAAACAAGCATGGAAAAAATAATGGGCATTTTATATTGAATTGTCATAGGATTATTTTTATTAAACCTACGACAAGTACACAGTTACAAAATGTTATAGCCACATCTTTAACAATGGATTTTCAGAAAATTGATTAACAAATTTTACTCCTCTAAATCTGCAAAATCGACTGCACGTATTTGTTTAAATGCCGCACCAAAATTTTCAATTACATCCGTTATCATCATGGTTTCCATGCTTTGGGTTTGCAAGGTAATATCTGCAGCAAGGCCGTGTGTATAAACGCCGAGCAAAGCTGCATGAAGACTTAAATATTGCTGCGCAAGTAAACCTGTAATAAGCCCGGTGAGCGCATCACCCGATCCACCTTTTGCCAATCCTGAATTCCCTGTGGTATTTAAAAAATTATTGCTGCCATCTGTAACAAAAGTTGGATGACCTTTCAATACAATTATGATGTTCAATTGCGCCGCCATTTTGATGGCGGTGTTTTGTCTTTCTCCTGAAGAACTATGTTCACCAAACAGTCTGTCAAATTCTTTTGGATGTGGTGTTATTATAGAATTAGCAGGAATTTTATGCAACATTTTTTTTGACTCAGCTATAATATTTAATGCATCAGCGTCAAAGACAATCGGCTTTTCTGAATATTTAATGATCTCTTTTAAAATCTTTTTCTCTAAACTGTTTTTTCCAATGCCAGGACCAATTCCTATGGCAGAAAAGCTCTCGTAAGCATCAATAAAATTTTCCCTGAAATTGATCATGGCTTCCGGTACGGAAACCTGGATGGTCAACTGTTCCATAAAAGGAATGTTGACAGTTACCAGTCCCACACCTGAGCGTACACAAGCTTTTGTAGCTATTACGGCGGCACCCATTTTGCCTAAGTTGCCTGCAATGAGCAATGCATGACCATAAGTCCCTTTATGGGAATCCGGTATTCTGGTTTTAATGATTGCTTTTATAAATCTTGCGGAAATGTTTTCCATAATTTAAGCCGTTTGGTAACATAAAAGTAAAAGCCGCTTGAGTTTTATCAAAGCGGCTTTTAAAGAAATAGTGACCATTTGATATGAACTTTCTTTACCCTTTTAAAACTTTCATTAATTCCTTAGCTGCAGCTGCGGAAGATTGTGGGTTTTGTCCGGTAATAAGTAAACCATCTGTTACAACATAAGAAGCCCAATCTTCTTTACTTGAATAAAGAGCGCCTTTGCTTTCTAATTCATCTTGCAATAAAAATGGAACAACATTAGTAAGTTGAACTGCTTCTTCTTCGGAGTTTGTAAATCCCGTAACTTTTTTATCTTTTACCAATGCATCATCATGCTCATCCTTCACGTTTAATAAAACTGCCGGAGCATGACATACAGCTGCCACTGGTTTTTTATTTTTCCAGAATGCTTCTATCAATTTAATCGAATCGTTGTCATTTGTAAGATCCCACAATGGACCATGACCACCCGGATAAAAAACAGCATCAAAGCCATCTTGCAATACTTCACTTAACTTTCTTGTTTGAGAAAGGATTTTCTGTAATTCTTCATCAGCTTTAAATCTAATTGTTGCAGGAGTCTGGCTTTCTGGTTCATCGCTTTTTGGATCGATAGGTGGTTGTCCGCCCTTAGGAGAAGCAATTGTAATCTGTGCATTTGCATCTTTAAATAATAATAAGGTGCTGCAAATTCTTCTATCCAAAAACCTGTCTTTTTCCCTGTATCACCTAGTTCGCTGTGCGATGTGAGGACCATTAAAATGTTCATATATAATTTTAGATTTAATGTTGCAACAATCATTCCAATGCAGAATGAATGTACTGTGGAAATTATTGTACGACAGTTTAAATTATCCTTAAAGAAATATTTTTAATTTTTTACATTTCGCTCCTATGGAGCTTTTTAGAAAATTAATGACTTTCAGCTACTGGCATGTCGCTCCTGTGGAGCTGTTTTTAAAAATGCAGGCATTATTGTATAAAAAACAGGAAAAGAACAATTTTTTAAACCACAGATTCAGAAGTCTAAGTTTCCATTATTTGTATTTATTTTTAGAGATAGAGTTAACATTCTTCTAAGCTCCAGCGGAGCGAAATACCAGTAGAATAATAAATTGTAAATGTATTAGAGCTCCGTAGGAGCGAAATATTTCTTTCAAGATAAAGTCAATAAAAAGTGCATCTATACTCCAAATAGAAATTCAAATGCTGAAGGGCTGAGGGATAGCAGCGGCAATCCTTTTATGAACACCGCAAAGCGGGTGAATGAAAGATTGTAGCGAATAGCCCTGACAAATGCTGAAAAATTTTTTGCTGCTGAAAGCCCCAAATGTTCTAAAATAAATTACAACATTTCCAACACCGTTCCATACATAATTTCTGCACCTAACGCAAGATCTTCATATGATGCAAATTCTTTAGGATT
>JANXTN010000108.1 GCA_025352435.1 Ferruginibacter sp.
TTAAAAATGAAAAAATTTGTTGTTCTTTTTGCTTTTTGTTTGTCTTTTGGGTTGTGTTGTTTTGCAACTGTAGATACTGTTTCTATTTACAGTAATGCAATGCACAAAAACATAAAAGCCGTGGTGATAAAGCCCGCATCATACAAAAAAGAAAAGGACTTTGCTGTAGTTTATTTATTGCATGGGGCGTATGGAAAATTTGATAATTGGATCAAAAAGGTACCGGCTATTCAAGCTTATGCAGATCAATTTAAAATATTAATTGTTTGCCCGGATGGTGCTTCTACGAGTTGGTATTTTGATAGTCCAATAGATTCAACCTATAAATATGAAACGCATGTTGCTGTTGAAGTACCTGCATATATTGATGCAAATTACAACACAAAAAAAGACAGAAAATATAGAGCGATTGCGGGTTTGAGCATGGGTGGCCATGGTGCTTTGTTTCTTGCATTCCGCCATTCAGAAACTTTTGGTGCTTGCGGAAGCATGAGTGGTGCTCTGGTTGTTGAAAGCATTACAAAAGGTTATGATGTAGATAAAAGGCTTGGAAATTATGAGAGCAATAAATCTAGGTATAAAGAAATGAGTGTCTTAAATATTATTGAAAACAAGCCAAAAGATTCTTTGGTAATTATAATAGATTGCGGTTTGCAGGATTTTGTTTATCCAATGAGTAAGGCGGTACACGAAAAAATGGTTAAGTTAAAAATTGCTCATGATTATATTGAAAGGCCGGGTAAACATGATTGGCCATATTGGTCAAATGCGGTAGGATACCAACTGATGTTTTTTAAAAATTATTTTGATAAGGCTGAGAAATTATAATTGCTTTACCATCACATAATCATCCATTACATATCCATTTCCAATGTTAATTACTTCTTCTTTTGAAATATTGAAACCTTTTTTATCGTAAAAGTTTTTTGCAGGATTGTATTTGTTTACATTCAACTCGAGCAAGCATGCACCTGCTTTTTTGCTTTCTGCACACACATAATTAAGCATAAAAGTGCCAACACCTTTTGTGTGCAGCGTAGTGAGGACGTATAATTTATGCAAACGAAATATGGTAGATTCTTCCTTAGATTTTTTAGAAAAGGATGCAAAACCAATTGGCGTTTCACCTTCTAAAACAATAATAAATCGGTGTCCCTTTTCAAGTTGCGCTTCTAATGCGTCCTGACTATAAATTAGATCGAGCATGTACCTAATCTGCTCCGAGGAAATTATCTCCCTATAACAAACAGGCCATATTGTTTCTGCTAAATCTTTTATTCTGGGTAAATCTTTTACGGTAGCAATTTGTATTTCCATTACTTCAGTATCAGTTTTAAATCCGGCGCATACATAATTCTACCTTGAGGATCTTTCACAACTATTGCAAAAAAGAATAATTCTTCGCCTCGGTTTAAGTTCTCTCTTACAGCGTTCAACCATAGTTTCGGTAAGGGGGAGGTTTTAAACATAGATGATTTGATAGAAGATGTTTTACTAGCCTTACCTGTGTTTTCATCTTCGGTGGTTACAATTTTTTTATATAAAAACTGATAAGAGGATAGTGTGTAAACTACATTTTTAGCGTCAGTTATTTTTAGTGAAAGGCCGATAATGCTGTCTGCCATTTGCGGGGCGGCGATGTATGAAGTGTCTTTAAAACCACCAAGCGACGTTGTAAGTTTTGGAACCTTATATTTTACAAATGTTGTTGTTTTTACGGGCTTAGGTTTCTGCGCATACGAAAAAGTAAAAGCGAAAAGCAAAATGGGTAAAAGAAGATGTCTAAATATTTTCATTATACAATTTAAACAGATTTTAAGCATAAAAAAACTGCATGAAATATTTTAACATGCAGTTTCAATAAAGTCCTTAAAGACTCTGTTATTTCAAGAGACTCAAACTTTCCTCAATAATTTTTATTTTTTCTTCAGCATCAGCTTTTTTCTTTTGCTCTAGTGCTAGTATTTCAGGCTTAGCATTAGTTACAAATTTTTCGTTACCAAGCTTCTTTTCTATAGTGTGTAAAAATCCTTTAAGGTGTTTTAATTCTTTTTCCAGATCTTCCTGTTGCCCGGCAACATTAAGCGGCTGCTCCGTTTCCACATAAAATTTATCTTTTCCAATTACTGTGGTAATGCTACCTGGTACAGCATCTTTCACATAGGCTATTGACTCGCTGTTTATTTGCTTAGCAAGAATATTTTCTATACTTTTATAAATTTCTGTTTCGGCAGTATCTATATGTATTTTTATTTTTTCTTTGGGCTTTATTTGGTTTTTATTTCTCACATCTCTTAGTCCGGAGATGATATTTTTCAGCAAAACTCCTTCATGTAAAACAGTACCATCAAAATCTTCCGCTGCATCAGTAACCTTAATGCACAAGTCCTGCTTTCTTTCGTCAAGCCAATGAGAAATTTCTTCTGTAACAAATGGCATAAAGGGGTGTAGTAATTCCATCAGCGCTGTGAAAAATTGAACAGTTTTAGCATAAACTGATTTATCAATGGGTTGTTCAAAACCTGGCTTTACCCATTCCAAATACCAACTACAAAAGTCATCCCATATCAAAGAATATATAACCTTTAGTGCTTCGCTTAATTTAAACTGGTTCAGCATTTCATTCACCTCAGTTTTCACTTCATTAAGTCTTGCGTCGAACCAGTTTAAAGCAAAGTTGTAAGTTGTAAGTTCTAAGTGGATACCCGAAGTGGCATTGCTTAAAATTTCTGACTTATCACTTACAACTTTTGACTTATTACTTCCAACTTCTGACTTATCACTTACAACTATTCTCCCTTCCCACATCTTCACCAACTTCAGCGCATTCCACATTTTGTTATTAAAATTCCTTCCCTGTTCCAGCGCACTTTCATCAAATAAAATATCATTACCTGCCGGCGAAGCAATCATAATTCCAAACCTTACTGCATCTGCACCGTATTGGTCTATCAAGCCAAGTAAATCAGGCGAGTTACCCAACTGCTTGCTCATTTTTCTGCCTTGTTTATCCCGTACCATTCCGGTGAAATAAACATCTTTAAAAGGCAACTCCTGTTTAAAAGCATAACCCGCCATTACCATTCTAGCTACCCAAAAGAAAATAATATCCTGCCCTGTAACAAGCGTCGTTGTTGGGTAATAGTAATTAACCTCTGCATTATTGGGATTGCTTATGCCCTTAAAAACTTCCATTGGCCACAGCCATGATGAGAACCATGTATCCAGACAATCTTCATCTTGTAAAAGCCCCTCCTGTCCTCCGCCGAGGGGAGGCATAGCACCGTACTTTTTTAAATATTCTTTTTCTGCTTCTGCCTTATTCTCTGCTACCACAAAATTCCCTTCCTCATCGTACCATGCAGGTATTTGCTGACCCCACCAAAGTTGCCTGCTTATGCACCAGTCTTTAATATTGTCCATCCAATGGGCATATGTATTTTTTGCTTTGTTTGGATGAAATTTTATTTTGTCTTCCGCTACAGCTGAAGCAATCTCAGGATTTAAAGAAATAAACTTCTTCATATCCATAAACCACTGCAACGATAGCCTGCTTTCAATTACGGCACCCGTTCTTTCACTTGTACCAACCTGGCCTTTGTAATCTTCTGTTTTTTGTAACTGACCAATAGCAGCAATGTCTTCTGCAATTTTTTTGCGGAGCACAAAACGGTCTAGTCCTGCATACGAAATAATGGTATCGTTTATAAGTTCATCTTCCAATTCTTCAGCAGTAAATTTTCCCTCTGCATTTAATGTATTCAATGCTCTCAGGTTATGTTTTCTACCAAGCTCATTGTCATTTTTGTCATGCGCCGGGGTAACTTTTAGTGCACCTGTCCCAAAATCAGATGTTACATATTCATCTGCAATGATGGGTATTCTTCTTTCTATAACAGGTACAATAACTTCTTTTCCAACAAGAGCTTTGTAACGTTCATCCAAAGGATTTACACAAATAGCAACATCTCCTAAAATCGTTTCAGGCCTCGTGGTAGCAACGGTTATACCGCCTTCGCTGCCATCTGCGAATGGATAAGTAACATAATATAATTTTGAATCTACATCCTTAAAAATAACCTCTTCATCACTCAATGCCGTCTTGCTTGCTGGGTCCCAGTTTACCATGCGCAAGCGTCTATAAATTATTCCGTCTTTGTGCAGTTTTACAAATATTTCAATTACAGATTTGTAGTAATTCGGGTCCATCGTAAATGCAGTACGATCCCAATCTAAACTGCAACCCATTTTCTTTAATTGCTCTAAAATAATGCCGCCATATTTTTCTTTCCATTCCCAAGCATAGGCTAAAAATTCTTCTCTTGTAAGAGATGATTTTGTAATTCCTCTTTCCCTCAACATAGCCACCACTTTGGCTTCTGTGGCTATAGATGCATGATCTGTACCCGGTACCCAGCATGCATTTTTGCCTTGCATACGAGCACGGCGAATTAAAATATCCTGTATTGTATTGTTCAAACAATGACCCATATGCAGCACGCCCGTTACGTTTGGCGGCGGCATCACAATTGTATAAGCCTCACGTTTATCGGGCACACTTTTAAAATAACCGTTGTTCATCCAGTGGCTGTACCATTTTTTCTCTATTTCCTGTGGCTCAAAATTTTTAGAAAATTCCATTCTTGCAATTGTTTTTTTGAATGCGGCGAAGGTACAAAAACCGCTTCGCTTTTTTTGTATTTGGGAGGGTGAACAAAGAAGCAGCTATGGTCAACTTCATTGGCGTCGCACGTTTCATCTTCAGTTATTTATTTAGCTTTAATTGTGCAACAGGGATTTTCAAACGATAAAAATTAAAATCAGCTAAATATTATGGCTAACACTTATACTCAATTGTACGTTCATTTAATTTTTTCTCCAAAAAACAGACAGGCGTTAATTACGAAAGCTTTTAAAAATGATCTGGAGAAATACATTACAGGCATTGTCCAAAACAATAAGCACAAAATGCTTGCTATCAGTTCAATGCCAGACCATATTCATATTTTTATTGGCTATAATGTAAATCAACTCTCACCTGATTTAGTGGAAAATATTAAAACCTCCAGCAATCAATGG
>JANXTN010000123.1 GCA_025352435.1 Ferruginibacter sp.
CGGGCAGGCAGCGAGTCCTGTAATGCTTGGCAAAGAAATAATGGTTTTTGTGGAACGTTTAGAAAATCAGATCCGGTTGTTTAGCCATATTCCTTTTACCGGAAAATTTGGTGGTGCCACAGGAAATTTTAATGCGCATACGGTCGCTTTTCCAAAATTTAATTGGATAAAATTTGCAAATGAATTTTTAGAAAATAAACTTGGTTTACAGCGCCAACAGTACACCACTCAAATAGAACATTATGATACGCTTGCTGCACATTTTGATACTATAAAAAGAATAAACAATATTTTGATTGACCTTTGCAGAGATATGTGGAGTTATATAAGCGTAGATTATTTTAAACAACAAACAAAAAAGGGCGAAGTAGGAAGCAGTGCTATGCCACACAAGGTAAATCCAATAGATTTTGAGAATGCAGAAGGGAACTTTGGTATTGCAAATGCAGTGTTAGAGCATCTTTCAGCCAAATTACCCATAAGCCGTTTGCAAAGAGATTTAACTGACAGTACAGTTTTACGAAATATTGGCGTGCCCATAGCGCATACAATCGTCTCCTTAAAGTCTTTAGAAAAAGGGTTAAGTAAATTAATTTTAAATGAACCAAAATTAAAGGGAGATCTAGAAAATAACTGGGCAGTTGTAGCTGAAGCAATACAAACAATTCTCCGCAGAGAGAATTATCCAAAACCATACGAAGCTTTAAAAGAATTAACGAGAGGCAATTCTACAATTACCAAAACTTCCTTGCATGAATTTATAAATGGATTAAAAATAACTGCAGCAGTAAAAAAGGAGTTGAAGAATGTTACCCCACATAATTATACCGGGATGAAATAAAATCCCATATTTTATTCTTACACCTTATTTATCTCACTGGTAAAGTGAAAAGTAATATCTGGATTGTTGCTTATTTCTGTATTTAAAAACCATTCGCTTTGCGCTAGGTAAACAACATTGCCATCTTTGTCTTCGGCAATATTTGGCTGTTTGTATTTAGTAAAATCTTCTAGTTTTTTTGGGTCTTTTGCAGTGAGCCAGCACGCTTTAAAAAAGGGCAGGCTGTTCATTTGTACAGATGCGCCATATTCCTGTAACAAGCGATATTGTATTACTTCAAATTGTAGTTCGCCCACACAACCAATAATTTTTTTGTTCCCACCAAATTGTGTGAAAAGCTGTGCTACCCCTTCATCGGTAAGCTGGTTTAATCCTTTTTCCAGCTGCTTTGTTTTCATTGGATCTTTGTTTACCACTTCTTTAAATATCTCAGGTGAAAAACTTGGAATTCCTGTAAAATAAAAATTCTCCCCTTCAGTAAGTGTATCTCCTATTTTAAAATTTCCCGTATCAAATAAACCTACAACATCACCCGGGTAAGCCTCTTCGATCACATCTTTTTGGCGAGCAAGAAAACTGTATGGGTTTGTAAAACGCATGTCCTTTTCTAAACGAACATGGTTATAATAAGTATGGCGTGCAAACCTGCCACTGCATACTCTTAAAAACGCAATTCTATCTCTGTGCTTTGGGTCAAGATTGGCATGAATTTTAAAAATAAAGCCGCTAAATTTTTCTTCTTCCGGTAACACATCTCTTGTTGTAGTATGCCGCGGGCGTGGTGTTGGAGCTATTCGTACAAACGTATCTAACATTTCTTTTACACCAAAATTATTTACAGCACTTCCAAAAAATACAGGTGCAGTATTTCCACTTAAATAATCTTCACTGTTTAATTCACCATAAACTCCATCAATTAATTCTACATCTTCTCTCAAAATTTTTGCATCTTTCTCCCCTATTTTCGCATCTAAAATTTTATTATTAATATCAGTAATTTCCACCACCGTCTCATCATTCGCTTTTGTACCGGCAGAAAACAACACCAAGCTTTTTTTGTGAAGATCATATACACCTTTAAAATCTTTACCGCTATTAATGGGAACGGTCATTGGATGAAGCTGAATTTTTAATTCGTTCTCTATTTCCTCCATGAGATCAAATCGGTTTTTACCATCTCTATCCATTTTATTTATAAACACAATTACCGGGGTTTTGCGCATAGCAATAACTTCCATCAGTTTTCTTGTTTGTGGTTCCACTCCATTTACAGAATCTATAACCAACACTACACTGTCCACAGCCGTAAGAGTACGGAATGTATCTTCAGCAAAATCCTTGTGGCCCGGCGTATCCAACAGATTTATTAAATGTCCATCATATTCAAAAGTCATGACAGATGTAGCAACAGAAATACCACGCTGCCTTTCAATCTCCATAAAATCTGAAGTAGCATGTTTTTTTATTTTGTTACTTTTTACAGCGCCCGCCGTTTGTATGGCACCACCAAACAAAAGAAATTTTTCTGTAAGCGTTGTTTTTCCCGCATCGGGGTGAGAAATGATAGCGAAAGTTTTGCGTCGGTTAATTTCTGTGTAATATTTCATCTGCTGATTTTGCGAGCGCAAAGGTAACTATAGATGTTCGAATAGTTGAATTGTTGATTGGGCGACTCAGCAAATCTTTATGATAGAAATAAGTGGAAGCCTTGTATAAAGATAGGTTGTAAGAACGCTGAACTTTTTTAGAATTTATACTTATCTATTGCATAATTAAAGCTAAATATTTAGTTGAAGATGAAATGTGCGACGCCACTGAAGCTCAATCTTGCTACTTCTTTGCCTGGCTAAAAAACAAAACATCAATTATATAAACGGCATTTTTTAATAGCTCTATGGAAAACACTTGGGATTTATTATTACTAACTTTACGACATGGCAAAAATGCTGAATATACTTTCTAACTCACTGAGATTAACACTTCAGGAACTTAAGGTAAATAAAACAAGAACGGCGTTAAGCCTTACAGGCGTTGCATTTGGTATATTTTGTATTATTGGTGTACTGGCCACGGTTAACAGTTTGGAACAAAATATACAGAATGAGGTTAACAGCCTTGGCAGCAATACAATTTATATAGATAAATGGGACTATAGCGGCGGCCCAAATAAACCTTTTTGGAAATTGAGAGCCCGACCGGTAATGAAATATGAGGAGCAGAATATGGTTAAGGAAAGATCTGAACTTACGCAGGATGTAACTTTTTTAATGCAAACAGGTGGCAGTTTATCGTACAAGAATGATGTGCTGAGCAATGTAGCGGTATATGGTATAAATGAAGCACAGATTGCATTACAGCCCCTAACATTTGATGTGGGTCGATACTTTTCAACAAACGAATTTAACAATGGAACAAATGTTTGTATCATTGGATTTGAAAATGCAGAAAGTTTGTTTGGAACTGCTGAAAGAGCTGCCGGCAGACAGGTTGAAGTGAAAGGGAAAGTTATGACGGTTGTAGGGGTTATTAAAAAAGTGGGGAAGAATATGATAGGCTGGGATTATGATCATTGCATAATGATGCCATACAAATATTGCAGACAATTGTATGATGACAAAAATGCAAATCCGGTATTGATTGTAAAAGGAAAGGAGGGTGTAACGACAGATGCACTTTACCAAGAATTGAGAGGAATCATGCGGCAGGTAAGGCGTTTAGGGCCTACAGAAGAAGATAATTTTTCATTAAATAGCGTGGAAGCTTTCAGCAAAGCTATATCAGGATTTTTTGGAACCTTGAATATTGTGGGAGGATTTATTGGTGGTATCAGTTTAATAGTTGGCCTTTTTGGCATTGCAAATATTATGTTTGTAACGGTAAAGGAAAGAACCTCAATCATTGGATTAAAAAAAGCAATTGGTGCAAAAAGTTCATCTATTCTTTTAGAATTTTTAATGGAGGCTGCACTGATGTGTATTTTAGGTGGTGTGGTGGGTTTGTTTTTTGTGTGGATACTCACACTTATACTTTCCGGGCCATTTAAATTTCCTGTCTTTATTTCGATGCCGCTTTTGTTTGCGACTGTTATTATTTGCATTGTTGTAGGCATTCTTGCAGGGATAATTCCGGCGAGACAAGCAGCAAAGATGGACCCGGTTGTTGCAATCAGGAGTTGATGGTTGATTGTTCATGGTTAAAAGTTCATGGTGACTGGTTGGGCATAATTTCTAATTCAAATTTTTAATTCATAACACAACATAATTCTGAACAAAAATCCAAACATACTAGCCATTGAATCAAGCTGTGATGAAACGGCGGCGGCAGTTTACAGCAATCGGAAGATTCTGAGTAATATTATAGCTACACAAAAAATACATGAACAGTATGGTGGAGTTGTTCCTGAACTTGCGAGCCGTGCACACATGGAAAATATTGTTCCAGTTGTAGATGCCGCAATTAAGAAATCAGGTTTATCGTTAAAGGATATTGATGGCATTGCCTTTACACAGGCACCAGGTTTAATTGGTGCTTTGTTAGTTGGCGGACAGTTTGCAAAATCACTTGCATTGTCTTTAAACAAACCGCTGATAGCTGTACATCATATGCAGGCACATGTATTGGCAAATTTGTTGCAGGAGCCTGCTCCTGCCTTTCCTTTTTTATGCTTAACAGTGAGCGGTGGTCATACGCAAATAGTGCTGTGCTCCTCTCCCACTTCTATGAAAGTTATTGGGGAAACCATTGACGATGCGGCGGGTGAAGCTTTTGACAAGACTGCGAAATTATTAGGCCTGCCGTATCCCGGTGGTCCGTTGATAGATAAATATGCTCAACTAGGAGAAGCGATTTACAAATTCCCGGAGCCTAAAATCGACAATTTAAATTTTAGTTTTTCAGGACTAAAAACTTCAATACTTTATTTTTTAAATAATGCCGGTACGGCAAATGTTTATAAGGAAGAGTTGATAGTAGATACAAAAGTTAGGAAACAGTTTATTGACGAAAATTTGAATAATATTTGTGCTTCTGTACAGGAAAGGATTATAAGCATCTTAATAAACAAATTAAAGAAAGCAGTTCTGCAAACAGGAATCACAAATGTTTGTGTAGCCGGTGGTGTAAGTGCAAACAGCGACTTACGAAAAGCCTTGACGGAAACAGGTATTGCTTTGGGTTGGAAAACGTTTATACCTGCTTTTGAATATTGTACAGATAATGCTGCAATGATTGCAATTTCCGGATACTATCAATATCTTGCAAACGATTTCTCTCCTATAAATATTGCGCCCACTGCAAGTAGTTCATTTTAAATTATGAAAAAATGAACACTTGGTTTCAGTTTAAACGGTTTACCGTACATCAGGAAAATACAGCCATGAAAGTGTGCACTGATTCCTGCTTATTCGGTGCATGGGTAGCTAGAAAATTAGAACTAAAAGAAATTAAAGCTGAGAATATTTTAGATATTGGTTGCGGTACCGGACTTTTATCGTTAATGCTTGCGCAAAAAACAACGGCACAGATAGATGCTGTAGAAATCGATGAAGACGCATTCATACAGGCCACAGAAAATTTATTTTTAACTGCTTGGAAACAGCAAATTAATGTTTACCATAGTTCTATTATCAATTACACATCACCCAAAAAATATGATTTGATTATTTGTAATCCGCCTTTCTTTGAAGACCAACTGAAGAGTGCTGAGGTGGCTCGAAATAAAGCGATGCATGCTACAACCCTTACTTATCTTGACCTAACAATTTCTATAAAGAACAGTTTGGCAAAAGATGGAAATGCAGCGATTTTATTACCTCATAATATGGTTGAAAAATTTGAAAAATTTTTGAATGCAGAACAACTTTTTATTGGTGAAAAGTTAAATGTGGCACACTCGCCACAGCACCCATTTTTTAGAAGCTGCCTTTTAATTTCTCGAAATAAAAAAGATTTATCTGAAACCAGTTTAGCTATAAAAAATGCCGGAGCGGACTATTCTCAAGAATTTACAGAACTTCTGCAAGATTATTATTTAAATTTTTAATTATCAATTTTTGGGATTGTTATTAAAAAAGTAGTCCCTTCCTTTAATTTAGACGTTACTTCAATTGCTGCATTGTGCGACTGCAAGATATTCATGGTAGCAGCAAGGCCTAAACCCATACCGTTTTTCTTAGCAGTAAAATACGGTTCAAAAAGGCAGGAAAGATTGTCTTCACTTATACCGCAACCAGTATCTGAGATAGACAATTTGTATTCACCATTTGATTCTTCGAGGTGTAACGATAATTGTCCATTATCTTCCATTGCTTCTACAGCATTGATGATAATATTAAGGAAGGCAATTTTCAATTTTTCCTTATCAGCATATATTTTGAAAACTTTTTCAGGACAAACTTTTACCAGTTTAATATGTCTCAATATTATTCTGTCTGATGCAGCATCAATGCTTTCTTTTAAAATTTCAACAAGGTCAGTTTCTTTCAATGTAATTTCGGGCCTGGATGCGCCAAGCAATTCTGTTATTAACGTTTCTATCCGTTTACTGTTACGGGTTATTATTTCGAGATAAAGATTTGCATCATCAGATTTTATCTCTTCAGTTAATTGCTCAAGCGATAAATTTATATTGTTAAGCGGATTTCTAACTTCATGTGCAAGTGTTCTAACCAACCTTTCTGCCATTCCCAATTTTTCAATCCTCACATTATTTTTTTCAATCTTTTTCAATTCTGTGATATCGTGAATTATCCCCTGCAAAAAAGGTTTGCCACCACTATCTGATTCTTTAGATAAGGATAGTATACCATAGATGAGTTCGTTATTTTTGGTATGCATTTGAATTTCTTTATCATTGATCTCACCGGAATGCAGCTGGTTTTGAATCATGATTTTATCTACCTCATTCACTACTAAATCTAATATTGAAATTCCTTTTATTTCTTCATTATCATATTCAAAAAGAAGATTTGTAGCTTCGTTTACGTCTGTAAAGCGCATGGCTCCTAAATCTAGAAGAAAAACTGCATCTTTGGATCTTTCAAAAATATGCCTAAACTTTCTTTCATTTGATTTTAAGGTTTTAACTGATACACTTTTTTCTATTACGTGACGGATACATCTTTCCAGTTTTTCGGTATCCATTTCACCCTTAATTAAATAATCAACAGCGCCGGCGTGCATTACTTCTGCATCTAACTCAGGTGCTGCTCTACCGGTAAGAATAATTATCGGCTCATCACATTTTTTTTCAAAAGCTTCTTTAATAAAATCTAATCCCGTCTTTGCACCTAAATAATAATCCACGAGATACAAATCATATTTCTTTTTACATACATCTTCCATGGCACTTTTATAATCGTAGCGCCACTCCACTTTAAAATTATAACCTTTAATATTTTTTATATATTGATTGGTAATAAAAAAATCATCTTCATCATCATCAACAATAAGTATTCTGTAATTAATTGGTTCTGCAATCATGTTTTATTTTTTCCGGAGAATTTATTATTTACCGTATCAATTATCATACTACAAAATAAAAATTTCAGTTTAAATTTTTCAAATAAATTTTGTTGAGTAAAATATATTCTTATCTTCGCACTCCCCAAATAAAAGGGAGCATAGCTCAGCTGGTTTAGAGCATCTGCCTTACAAGCAGAGGGTCCGCG
>JANXTN010000163.1 GCA_025352435.1 Ferruginibacter sp.
CGCGGAATATGAACAACGCACCTACGACGAGTGCCATCGAAGCGAAGAAACTAAGTACAGACGAAGCCATTCGCTCGTTCACTTGCCGCGCTCGCGAAGCCATCAAGTCCACGATGCGAAAATTAGCCTGGCTGACCTTAGGTACGTTCTCTTCTTCAAATTCTGAAACCACTGAAGTTTGTTTTCTGCTCTTGCAGTAAACGATTGCTGAACCTTTTACATTACGCAATATTTCTAGTAGCTTGGTTTCTTTAGATGCCGGTTTAAAAACGCTGTACGATAAATTTGGCCTGGCAAATGATTGTTGAAATTTTAGGTAGTTTGTATGAAAAAGCAGGTTTATGCAAATATCATCTTGCACTGATAAGGTAGCTGATGCAGTTAATGCAATAATTGGCACATCCGGCAACTCTTCTCGCAAGTTTGCAATTCGTATGTATGATGGCCTAAAATCATATCCCCATTGAGAGATACAATGCGCTTCGTCAACAGCTATCAGAGTGGGTTTAAGTGCAGGTAAATATTCAAGAAATAGTTTTGTTTCAAGCCGCTCAGGCGATACATACAAAAATTTATAATTTCCAAAAGCTGCATTTTGTAAAGTTTGTTTTACTTCTGCAAACGACATTCCTGAGTAAATAGAAAGTACACCGATTCCTTTCTTTTTTAAATTTTCTACTTGGTCTTTTATCAAAGCAATCAACGGACTAATCACCAAACACAAACCCTCACTCATTAACGCTGGAATCTGAAAGCAAATAGATTTACCGCCACCGGTCGGTAAAACAGCAAGTGTATCTTTTTGGGCTAATACCGAATTGATGATCTCTTCCTGTAATGGCCTGAATGTATCGTAACCGTAATATTTTTTGAGGATTTCTTGTGGAGACATTTTACTGCAACGCTTTCTCTTTTAATAAAAGTAAAGCATTCATTTTTATTTACTAAAAGAATAAAGATGAAGTAATCTGATAGAGGTTGCAACTTTTTAATCTACCTTTTTTACAAACAACCTCACTGAATTTACTGCCAATACAATATCGCTAAAACCCATAGCCAATGCAGCTAGCGTAGGAGTAAGCAGCCCAAAGGCAGCAATAGGAAGTGCTACAATATTGTAAATAAATGCCCAGAACAAATTTTGCTTGATGGTGAGGTAAGTATGCTTGCCCAAGCCAAGTGCTAATGGTAAATTTTTAATACCGCTGTTCATTAAGATGACATCGGAGCTCTGCATGGCAATGTGAGATGCATCACTTAATGAAATTCCCAGCGTAGCTTTTGCTAGAGCCGGTGCGTCATTTATACCATCCCCTACCATTGCTGTTGGCACTGCATTATTTAATGCAGTGATCTTTTCCATTTTTTGTGAAGGAGTTTGTTCGGCATATACTTCATCAATACCAAGTTTGCTTCCTATCAAATCACATTTGTGTTGCTGGTCGCCACTCAGTAAAATGGTTTTAATACTTTTTTTATGCAGAGCCGCTATCACTTCTTTCGCCTCCGGTCTTATTTCATCCTGCACGTCTATCCATCCTATTTCTACGCCATTTTTTAAGACATAAATATTATGCTGTGTTAAACCACTATTTCCTTTTAATAATTTAAAAGATCCTGCTTCATAATTATTCTCATCACCGTCAGTTGCTTTTATTCCAATCCCTTTTACTTCCTCTATATTTTTCCATAGGATTGGTTGGTTCGTTTTCCATTGGTTTACAATTGTCTTAGCTATAGGATGATTAGAGAATTTCTCAAGAGAGAATACGATCCTTTTAAACTCTGCTTCGTTAATGGTGCTTTCAAAATTTGTAATGGTGAAGAGCCCGGTAGTAAGCGTCCCTGTTTTATCAAACACCACCTGCTGTATTTTCTTAAAAGATTCTAATGCACTTGCATTTTTAAAAAGTATTCCAAGCTTTGCTGCTCTGCCTAGTCCAACTGCAATAGCGGCGGGTGTTGCAAGGCCCATAGCGCAAGGGCAAGATATTACCAACACTGCAATAGCCCTCATAAGCGAATCACCGCTGCTTATATTGAATGCAAAATAGTTTACAACAAAAGTTACTGTCGATAATACTAGAACTGCCGGGACAAAAATGGCACTTATCTGATCTGCAAGTTTTTGCATCGGCGGTTTTTCCGCCTGCGCCTGCTCCACCATTTTTACAATTCCTGAGAGCACGGTATCTTTTCCGGCTGCTGTCACCTGTGCCTTCACAAGCCCATCTTCCAAAACACTTCCACCTATTAAAAAATCTTTTTTAGTCTTGGGTAATGGCAGGCTTTCACCTGTAATGATTGCTTCATTCACATTGCAATCACCCCACAATATTTTACAATCAGCCGGTACTTGCTCGCCATTTTTTATCAGTACAAGGTCACCCGTTTTCAAATAAATATTTTCCAGCGGAAAAATTTGTTCTTTGTGTTCATCATCAAAAGCAATCATGTTTGCCATCACCTTTTGCGACTTCGTAAGGCTACGCACTGCTTTTTGTGTAGACTGTATAGATGCTTCTTCCAGGTAATTGCCAAAAAATACAAGTGTGATGATAGATGCCGTTGTTTCAAAAAACATATATTGTTCACCGAGCTGTAACGCAACACCGACAAGGCTGTACACAAAAGATGCTAGGGTACCCACAGCTATAAGCACGTTCATATTAGGCATGCTATGCAACAAACTTTTTACAGCACTTCGTCCAAAAAAATACATGCCTGTTACAAAAACCGGCAGGCACAAACCAATCTGCACCCACGGGTTCATCAGCCAATGTGTGTAGGTGCCCATCGGCAACATGTGCATCATTAACGACAGCGTAAATGGCACCGTAAATAAAAACCGTTGTTTGTTAGTGGCTAAAAAAGATCTCTTTTTTGGTGCATCAGAAGCCGCTTCATCCACCACTTGGTAACCAAGTTTTGTGATGCCTTTATTTATTTTTGTACTAGATAATTCCTCCTCAGATGTGAAACTCACTGCACCCGTTATTGGGTTCACCTGCACATTTTGCAACCCTTCTTTTTTCAGATAATTAGATACACTCAACGCACAGTTGCTGCAAGTCATTCCCTCCACTTTTAGTTCCGTCGTTTGCATGCTGCAAAATTATCTTCAATCTGCGTTAACCATATACTAATTATGCCATTTATCTTTGCAACATGGATGTACTTTTTACCCTTCCACAAATACAAACAGCGGCAGCAGCGTTTTTAGATGCTGTAAAAAATCTCAACGTTGTAGCTCTTCATGGCGAAATGGGCGCAGGTAAAACCACTTTTATACATGCTGTTTGCGAGGAACTCGGCGTGGCAAATGCAGTAAGTAGTCCAACCTTTTCAATTATAAACGAATACTCAACTGCAGCAGGCAAAACCATTTATCATTTGGATCTCTATCGTCTTAAATCTGTCGAAGAAGCCATTGATGCAGGCGTGGAAGATTGTTTTTACAGCGGTAACATGTGCTTAGTGGAATGGCCCGAAATTGCTCCGTCTCTCTTCCCGGAGAATACCATAAACGCCTATATAGAAATTGCGGGTGATGATGAAAGGAGATTGGTCATTAAAAAATAATTTATGAATGGAATCGTTTATTAGTTCAATGGTTAACTAGTTGATTTGAGAGTTTTGTTTAAATTGTACAACTTTATAAAATCTAAAAGTTCAATATTTTTTTTAAATAAAAGTGATGTGTCGCATTTAACCGATCAACCAATCAACCATTTTTAAAATCTAAAAGTTCATTTATATTCTCTAAATAAAATTGAAGTGTTGCAATTAACTATTCAACTATTCAACCATTCAACAACCGAACCATGGCCACCACAAAACCTTTTGTATCTCCCTCTCTCACTTACGAAACCCTTGAAGAAACCCTCGATATAAAACCCAAGAGAGAAGCGCTGTGCATAGGCATACCAAAGGAAGATTCGTTCAATGAAAACCGCATTGCCCTCACGCCGGATGCGGTGAGCGTAATAGTTGCAAACGGTCACGAAGTAAATGTAGAAAGCAACGCTGGTATAGGTGCAAATTATACTGATAACGATTATAGCGAAGCAGGTGCAAAAATTCTATACGATAAGCAACAGGTTTTTGAGTGTGATATCATTGTAAAAAGCGCACCTGTAAGCCTTGAAGATTGTGAACTACTCAAAATGAACCAATACATCATTTCCCCCATTCATTTGGCAGAAATGAAGAGAGAAATATTGCTGAAGATGATGGCAAAAAAAATAACCGCCCTCAGTTTTGAAAATCTAAAAGATGATAGCGGTCATAACCCAATTGTACGCAGCATGAGTGAGATTGCCGGCTCCGCAGTTATGCTTATTGCCGGACAGTATTTAAGCAATGCCAATAATGGAAAAGGCGTACTGGTAGGCGGTATAAGTGGCATACCACCCACAAAAGTTATTATTTTAGGTGCCGGTATTGTGGGTGAGTATGCAGCACGTACGGCATTAGCCATGGGTGCAAGCGTAAAGATTTTTGATAACAGTATTTACAGATTGAAACGTTTGCAAAATAACATCGGTGGTCGTTTATGGACCTCCGTTATAGAGCCTAAAATTTTAGCGAAGCAATTAAAAACATGCGATGTGGCGGTAGGAGCACTTAGCAATGATGGGGGCAGAACGCCTATGGTAGTAACCGAAACAATGGTAAGCAACATGCGCAAAGGCAGTGTAATTGTTGATGTGAGCATAGATCATGGCGGCTGTTTTGAAACTAGCGTAGTAACCACACATAAGGAACCAACTTTTACAAAGTATGATGTAATACATTATTGCGTACCCAATATTCCAAGCGGTTTTGCCCGCACCGCCTCGCAGGCCATCAGTAATGTATTGATGCCGCTCCTGCTAGAAACCGCTGAAGACGGCGGCGTAGACAATGTAATTTGGTATAAATACAATATTCGTGCAGGCATCTATTTATTCAAAGGCTCCCTAACAAATTTTCACCTCAGTGAAAGGTTTAATCTAAAATTTACTGATTTGAATTTGTTGATTGCGAGTAGGAGATGATGTAAAGAATTTCTGTCTATCTTTTTTCTTTAATCTTTTGTCTTCTTGTCTTTTTTGGGGCATAATTATTAAATCTTTTCCCAACATTAGTCACGGGCTTATTCACTGCAATACTTTTTGTTCAAAGGCAACAAAAAATATTTACGTTTTTATCCCTGCCATGCGCAGCATTTTATCTTTTTTCGGCTTTTTTTATTTGCTATTTTTTTTGAGAATTAAGAGAGATAACATCTTTTCAAAAGGTGTTATCTCTTACTTGTAATCCCCAATCCTAATAACGGCCTCACAGTTTTCATACTCTGTTTTATCATTGCTGCTCACAATAACCAAGCGGTTAGTGGTATGTTGTGCCCACAAATTTTTGTACACTTCTATTCCTTCCTCATCAAGATTGGTGGTCGGTTCATCGAGCAGCAAAACAGATGTGTTGCTAAAAAAAGCCTGTGCAAGTTTGAGGCGTTGTTTCATACCACTGCTGAAATAGCGTATTTGTTTATCGGCAGCGTTTTGTAGCCCCACTGCCTGCAGTATCTCTGCAAAGCTTACAGTAAAGAGTTTAAAATGATTGTGGAATGTAAGAAATGCATTAGCCGTCATTTCTTCTACCAAATCAAGATAAGGTGCAGCGATCGCAATTTGTTTGTAGGAATTTTCGGCAGCGATTATTTCATTTTGCGTACTGGTATAATATTCTATTTTTCCTTCGCTGTGTAAAGAAGCGCCAGCTATTATTTGTAAGAGAGTAGATTTTCCCGAACCGTTGGTGCCCGTAATTACATAAGATTTTCCTTGTAAAAATTGGTAATCCAATTTTCTAAAAATCCATTCCCGGTTAAATCTTTTTCCGGTATTGCTGAGGTGGATATTCAAAATAAATTAGTCTTCTATGTTGCTGCCTTTTAAATGGCGCTTGATGATTCCCCTACCGCTGTCTCTTATAAAAGTTACAATTTCATCCCGTTCATTTGTTGCAGGTATTTCTTCTTCAATGTAATTTAGTGCCTGTGTAGTGTTTAATCCTTTGTTATAAATAATTCTGTAAATATTGAGTATCTCATTAATACTATCCAAAGAAAATCCTCTTCTCTTTAACCCGACAGAATTTACGCCTGCATAACTTATGGGTTCGTGACCAGCTTTAATAAATGGCGGTACATCTTTTCTTATTAAAGACCCACCACTAATGATTACGTGCTGACCTACTTTCACAAATTGGTGCACCGCACACATGCCACCGAGTATAGAATAATCACCCAATTCCACATGCCCCGCAAGTTGTGTGTTGTTGCTCATTATGCAGTTATCACCTACCACACAATCATGTGCAATATGGCAATACGCCATTATCAAACAGTTGTTGCCCACCTTGGTTGTCCACGTTGCTTTACTACCTCTATTGATCGTTACAAATTCTCTGATAGTTGTGTTGTCGCCAATTTCCACCGTAGTGTCTTCGCCACTATACTTAAGATCTTGCGGTATGGCAGAAATAACTGCTCCCGGAAAAATGCGGCAGTTGCTCCCTATTCTGGCACCATCCATTATGGTCACATTGCTGCCTATCCATGTGCCTTCGCCAATTTCCACATTGGAGTGAATCACGCTAAACGGATCTACCTTTACATTGGTAGCCAATTTTGCGTGTGGGTGTATGTATGTGTGTGGGTGTATCATTTATTTAATGTGAAAATATGAAAATGCCTCAATGTGAAGATGAATAGTTAATGGTGATAATATTTTTTGCAATGTACACAATTGGCACATTTGCTAATTTTCACATTTGCTAACTTCTCCTCACCACCTGCGCTGTAAATTCTCCTTCCGTACAGAGTTTATTGCCAACATAAACGCTGCCTCTCATGGTGCATATACCTCTGCGTATCGGTTCTATCAATTCCATCTTTAAGATCATCGTATCGCCGGGTACTACTTTTACTTTAAACTTACAGTTATCTACTTTTACAAAATAAGTATCATAGACGCCTTCAGGCATTGATTTTATACAAAGAATACCCCCTGTTTGAGCAAGTGCTTCCACCTGCAAAACGCCCGGCATTACTGGGTTTCCGGGAAAGTGCCCTTGGAAAAAGAACTCATTAAATGTTACGTTCTTAATACCAATCACTTCTTTATCTGTTATGCGCAAAATTTTATCTACCAGCAAAAACGGATAACGGTGTGGTAGTATTTTTTCAATTTCATCAAGTGCCAATAGTGGCGGCACAGATGGATCGTAATGAGGCACATTTATATTCTTACTCATCTTTTTAAAATGCTGCTTTAGCATTTTTGCAAGACCAACATTGCTGCTGTGTCCCGGTCTGTTGGCCATTATGTGCGCTTTCATTGGGTAACCACTAAGTGCTAAGTCGCCAATTACATCAAGTAGTTTATGACGGGCAGGTTCGTTGTTAAACCGTAGTTCAAGGTTATTTAAGTAACCCTCTTTTAATACCTCGATATGCTCTTTACCAAACGCCTTCGCAAGCCTTTGCATTGCTTCGGGCGTTATAGGTTTATCTACAACTACAATGGCATTATTTATATCTCCACCTTTTATAAGATTGTGTTCCAGCAAGGCTTCCAGCTCATGCAAAAAACAGAATGTGCGGCATGGCGCTATTTCTTTATTAAAGTCTTTTATGTGTTTGAGATCTGCGTGCTGTGTTCCAAGTACGGGAGAATTAAAATCTATCAACGCAGTTACACGGTATTCATTTGCAGGCACTGCAGTAAACTCTGCATTTTTATCCTCATCAAAATAAGAAATAGGTTCATCCAGCGAGTACCAAATTTTCTCAGCACCTTGCTCTTGAACGCCCGCTGCTTCTATTATTTCTGTGAAAGGTTTGCTGCTTCCGTCAATGATGGGTATTTCAGGACCACTCACTTCAATCAAACAATTATCAACTCCCATTCCAACTAATGCTGCAAGAATATGTTCAACCGTAGAGATTTTTACATCACCTTTTTCCAAAGTTGTACCGCGGCTTGTATCGGTTACGAAATCGCAATCTGCTTTTATTGCTGGAGTATTTTCCGGTAGGTCTGTTCTTTTAAATTGAAAACCAAAATTGGGCGGCGCAGGGTTCAAAGTCATGTCGGCCATTATGCCCGTATGCAATCCATTTCCTGAAATTGTGGCGGCAGTTGTAAGCGTATGTTGCTTATTTTCATTAAATAATATATCCATGCGGTTGGTTTTCCGTTTGACGCAAAGATATTTTAAATTTCAAACCAATGTTTGTTTAAAAAATGGCAAACTAAATTTTAATAATACCGGTAGATAAAAATATTGCGAATTTTATTCTTCCATTTTTTTCATCAATTCCTCGAGTTCCTTCAATCGCTTTTCCATTTCTGGTAATTTTCTTATCAATGCTTGGCTGCGTAAAGCGGCAGTGTAGTCATATGCGGGAGAGCCTGTTACGGCTGTGTTTGGGGTCTTCATAGATTTACTAACACCGCTTTGCGCATTTATCTTACTGCCATCGGCGATAGATAAATGTCCAACAATTCCTACTTGCCCACCTATCATAACATTGTTTCCAATTTTTGTGCTGCCGCTAATACCGCTTTGTGCTGCTATTACACTGTTGTTGCCTACTTCTACATTATGTGCTATCTGCAGCAAATTATCAAGCTTGGCACCTGACCGTATTATTGTACTACCTATAGTTGCCCGATCTATTGTGGAATTACTACCTATCTCCACATTGTCTTCTATAATTACATTTCCTGTTTGTGGAACTTTTTTAAAACTGCCATCTGCTTGTGGGGCAAAGCCAAAACCATCACCACCAATCACAGTTCCCGCATGTATTACTACATTTTTTCCAATGCTGCAATCGTGGTAAATTTTCACGCCGGGGTGTATGGTGGTATCATCATCTATGGTTACGTTGTTACCAATGTATGCGTTTGGATATATTTTTACGCCATTGCCAACGATTACATTTTCCCCCAGGTATGCGAAGGCTCCAATATAAATACGCTCTCCTTTTTTTACACTTGCGTGGATGTAGACGGGTTCCTGTATGCCAACCAGTTGCTGCTGTTTTAGTTTTTGGTATTCGCTGAGCAGTAATGCAAATGCGCTGTAAGCATCCGGAACCTTTATGAGTGTGGCCGCCAATTGTTCTTTTACGATTTGAGCTTCGTTTATAATAATAATATCAGCGGCTGTGCTGTATAAATATTCTTCGTATTTGGGGTTCGCTAAAAATGCAAGCTGACCTTTTGTAGCTTCTTCAATTTTTCCAAAAGATGAAACAGTAGCAGTAGGATTTCCTTCAACAGTGCCTCCAATGATATGTGCTATTTGTGCTGCGCTAAATTCCATTTAAGGTAGTTTGGTTAAAAGCCTGGATAACAAATGTAATATTTTTTAATATTGCCCCGAAGGCTTTCATTGATAAGTGCATCATCTACCTCAGATATATCTTTCACCTTACCATTCTTAAATAATATTTTTATGTGTTGCTCCTCAAAATTGTAAGTCGTACTGCTTGCTTCTCCTGTAAATACCAGCCAATTTGTTTCTTCAATTGTTAAATTCAAAGCTGAAGCTGTTTCTTCTTTTTTATTTCTCAAAGTCTCTTGATCAATCGGAGCTGAACTGTATTTTACTTTTAATAGCTCCCGGTCAATTATACCCCTACACAATAAAGATAATATTTTATCTGAATGGCTGCACCATCCCTTTATGGCCATCATCACGTCCGCATCATCTAGACTACAAAACTGGTCTAAAGTTATATTGTGCATCGGCTCATTTATAAAACTATTTAGCGGCTGCTGGCATTTAGCGGAAATATATTTTGCTCTTTTGATAATACGTTGCAACATTTGCTCTGCACTTAAAACGGTTTTGTGCAAATACACTTGCCTGTACATAAGTCTCCGTGCAATTAAAAATTTCTCAATGGAATAGATACCTTTTTCTTCTACCATCAATTCTCCATCCTTAACTGTTATCATTTTTAAAATACGGTCGTATGCAACATACCCTTCTATTACACCGCTAAAAAAGCTGTCGCGGGTTAGGTAATCCATGCGGTCCACATCTAACTGTCCGCTTACTAACTGGTGCAAAAACCTTTTGTGGTACGTGCCGTTAAATATTTCGAGGGCTGTCTGTAGTTTCCCTTCAAACTTTTTGTTGAGTTCTTCTATAATAAGCAAGGATATTTTTTCATGATGTACACCTTCGGCAAGCACTTGCTCGAGTGCATGTGAGTATGGGCCATGACCCACATCGTGTAATAGTATAGCAATCTTCGCAGCTTGTTGTTCCTGCTCCGTTATTTCAATGCCTTTGCGAGTAAGTTCCTGCAAAGCGATCGTCATAAGATGATATGCCCCTAATGAATGATGCAACCTTGTGTGCACTGCTCCCGGATAAACCAAATGCGCCATTGCCATTTGCTGTATGCGGCGCAGGCGCTGGTAATAGGGATGAGCAATAATGCTGAAAACTAGTTCGTCATCAATTGTTATAAAACCGTAAACAGGATCATTAATTATTTTGTGAAAAGGCATGAAGAAATTTTAGAAAAACAAAAACGTAAAGTTAGGAACATGCTAGTATAAGTTATTTGTAGGTAAGGGACGAAACAGTATAAGACTGTTAAAAGAAAAACAAACCTTAACATTTAACTTCTCCATCTTTTATAAAAATTATATTTGTATAGAGCGAATCCTAGTAGGCTTACGTTTAGATAAATGATCAGAAAAAATAAAAAGATGAAGGGCTGCGGGATAGAAATGAATATCCTTTTTTGCGCCTTTGACAAAAAAGATAGCAATGGATAGCCCGGGCAAATGATCAATAATTTTAAAAGATCATAGCCCTAATTAAAAAAGAAATATAAAATATGAACATAGCAAAAATACTTTGGGTGGATGATGAGATTGATAGTTTAAAATCTCAGATAATGTTTTTGGAAAATAAAGGGTACGAAATTGCCACCAAAACCAATGGTTTTGATGCGGTGGAATATGTGAAGGATAATATTGTGGATGTGGTGCTGATGGATGAGAGTATGCCGGGCATAACCGGACTGCAAACTTTGCAACAAATAAAAGAAGTAAACAGTACAATTCCTGTAGTACTTATTACAAAAAATGAGGCGGAGAATATAATGGATGAAGCCATTGGCAGCCAGATAAGTGATTACCTGATAAAGCCCGTAAACCCAAATCAGGTATGGCTTTCGCTAAAAAAATTAATTGACAATAAAAGATTGGTTGCCGAGAAAACAACTTCTGCATACCAGCAGGAATTCAGAAGTTTGTTTATGGCATTGAATGACAACCCAAATTATACTGAATGGATGGATTTGTATAAAAAACTGGTGTATTGGGAACTGGAAATGAAGAAGAGTGACAGCCCCGAAATGCAGGAAGTTTTTGCCACGCAAAAGCAGGAAGCAAACACAGAGTTCTTTAAATTTATTTCTAAAAATTATTCAAGCTGGGTAGGACCTAAAAGTGTGGAAGCACCTATAATGAGCCACACGTTATTTAAGTTTAAAGTACTGCCGCATTTAGAAAAAGGGACGCCGTTGTTTTTTATTTTAATCGATAATCTTCGCTTTGACCAATGGAAAACAATACAGCCAATTTTTGCAGAGAGTTTTAGAATACATGAAGAAGAAACTTTTTATGCAATTCTTCCTACAGCAACACAATATGCACGTAATGCAATTTTTGCAGGAATGTTGCCTGTAGATATTGAAAAGAATTTTCCTAACCAATGGAAGAATGATGACGAAGAAGGCGGCAAAAATATGTTTGAGGAAGATTTTTTAAGGGCGCAATTAAAACGTTTGGGCAAGGGTGATTTAAAGGTTTCTTATACAAAAATTACCAACAATCATGATGGGCAAAAGCTGGTAGATAACATGCACAACATGTTGCAGAATGATCTGAATGTGATCGTTTATAATTTTGTAGATATGCTGAGCCATGCACGTACAGAGATGGAAGTTTTGAAGGAATTGGCTGGTGATGAAACGAGTTACAGAAGCATTACGCAGAGCTGGTTTGAGCATAGTCCGCTACACCAGGCGCTTAAGAAAATAGCAGATAAAACCATTAACATGGTTGTGGCAACTGACCATGGAAGTACAAGGGTAAAAACGCCTGCGAAAGTTATTGGTGACAAACAAACAACTGCAAACCTTCGATATAAACATGGACGTAATTTGAATTACGAGCCCAAGGATGTTCTGGCTTTTAGAGATCCAAAAGAAGCGGGATTGCCGGTTCCTAATGTAAACTCAACATTTGTATTTGCAAAGGGTGATATTTTTCTGTGTTACCCAAACAACTACAACCATTTTGTAAATTATTATAAGAATACTTTTCAGCATGGCGGGGTAAGTTTAGAAGAAATGATTGTGCCTGTGATAAGGATGACAAATAAATAGTTTTTCTTGCAAAGAAAGAAAGGAGCAAAGTGTTTAGAAATCAGCCTAATCTTAACGTCTTATTTTACTTTTCATTCTTTGCGAGAAATTAATTTATCAACTTTTGTTGAAAACGATTTTTTACAAATCAGTTTAATTAAAGCAAGTTGCAGAATATAATATTTACAAACAAGAATAGAGGATACCGAATATGAAATTTACACAAAATACACTTGATAAGATTGAGAAAATAGCACAAGAAAATGGCTACGTAATGCGGTACGAAAGAGGATCTTTTCAAAGTGGTTATTGCATACTACAGGAAAAGAAAGTAGTTGTGTTGAATAAATTTTTACCAACGGAAGGAAGAATAAATACACTGATTGATTTATTGCCCCAGTTAAATATAAATTTTGATGCTCTCACGCATGAGAGCCAAAAATTATACACAGAATTACAGGGCCTCGCATTAATAAACAATTAATAATTATTAATGAATGAGTGCTCCTTCCCTTAAAATTACTTTTCTTGGAACGGGCACTAGCAGCGGCGTTCCAATGATAGCCTGCCATTGCGAAGTTTGCACATCTACAAATACAAAAGACAAACGTTTGCGCAGCAGTATAATGGTGCAAAGTGCAACCACTACTTTGGTGGTAGATACCACACCGGATTTTCGTTACCAGATGCTGCGGGAAAATGTAGATAATGTAGACGCTATTTTATTTACACATCCTCACAAGGATCATGTTGCCGGACTTGATGATATAAAAGCCTTTAATTACTTTAATAAGAAAGCCATTGACGTATATGCAAATGAGCTTACACAAAAGGCTTTGAGAAATGAGTTCTACTACATTTTTGCAGAACATAAGTATCCCGGTGTTCCGGATATTAATTTGCACACAATAGATGAAGATGCTTTCTGTGTAGGAGATATATTAGTAACACCAATAAAAGTGTGGCACTTAAATATGCCGGTGCTAGGTTTTCGGTTTGCAAATTTTACTTACATAACAGATGCAAACAGAATAGAAACGGCAGAAGCAAATAAAATAAAAGGGAGTGAAATACTGGTTTTAAATGCTTTGAGAAATGAAGCACACATCTCTCATTTTACGTTGCAACAAGCCCTAGACTTTGCAGCAGATCTCCAAATACCCAAAGCATATTTTACCCACATCAGCCACCAACTTGGGCTTCATGAAGAGGTAACAAAAATGTTACCGGCAAATAATGCACTTGCTTATGATGGGCTTCAGATTTTTTTGAATTAGTTTTTGCAATACTTTTATTACAGTAAATTTATTGCGTAAAAAAATTATACAATGCCCAATAACGACGCTAAAAATCCTTTTATATTTTCTAAAAAAGAGAGAGTAGGAATATTGGTTGTACTGTTTGTGATTGTTGCCATTTTTTTGGCAGCAAAATATATTTATCCGCTTATCATAAAGGATGGACCTATAGCGGCAGTCGATATTAAAGCTGCCACGGACTCGTTGCAAGCCAAAGAAAATGATGGTTCTAAAAATACTAACGCTTACAATGACTACAATAATGATGAAGGTTACCAATCCTATTCTAAGAAAAACTACGATAGAACTTTCACCGGTACGATGTTTTATTTTGACCCAAATACACTTGATGCAGCGGGCTGGCAAAAGCTCGGAATAAAAGATAAGACGATTGCATCTATGCAAAAATACATTTCGAAAGGTGGGAGGTTTAGAGAACCTGATGACCTGCGAAAAGTGTGGGGTTTACGGGATGACGAGAAGGACAGATTGATACCATATGTGCGCATTGCTGAATCAACACAGCCTGCCTATAACAATAATTATACGCACTACGAAAAGAAGCCTTACGAGAAAAAAGTAATTGCTGCTGTAGATATCAATGCAGGTGACTCCGCAGCTTTTGATGCATTGCCAGGCATTGGCGGAGGTTATTCACGGCGCATAATAAACTTTAGAAACAGACTTGGAGGGTTCTACAAAGTGGAGCAAATTGCAGAAACTTTTGGCCTGCCAGACTCTGTGTTTCAAAAGATAAAGCCGTTGCTTAAAATGAGCGGAAACGATGTAAAGAAAATAAACATAAATACTGCTAAAGAACAAGAACTAAAAGCGCATCCTTACATCCGCTGGCAATTGGCGAAGGTTATTACAGAATATAAAAAGCAGCATGGTGACTTTAAAACCTTGCAAGACTTGAAAAAGATAATGACGATAGATGAAGAAACGTATAATAAAATAACTCCTTATCTCACAATTTAATACTTGGGGGCGGCTGAAATTATAACCGGCAAAATCGCTAATTTGCGCATTCAAAAAACGATTGTACCGAAATGGATTTCCGTAACAATGAACTCACCGAACAGGTAGCTCAATCAGCTAAAGATTTTGCATTACAACATATAAAACCACACCTAATGGAGTGGGACGAAAGCCAGGAATTTCCCACACATATTTTTAAAGAACTTGGTAAGCTAGGTATGATGGGTGTACTAGTCCCTGAAGCTTATGGCGGAACTGGTTTGGGTTACTATGAATACAGCGCCATCATACAGGAAATTGCAAAAGTGTGTGGCTCCATTGGTTTATCGGTAGCTGCTCACAATTCTTTGTGCACGGGTCATATTCTTGCCTTTGGCAATGAAGAACAAAAACAAAAATACCTTCCAAAACTTGCTACTGCAGAACATCTTGGTGCATGGGGACTTACTGAACCAAACACAGGAAGTGATGCAGGTAATATGAAAACTACTGCCGTAAAAGATGGTGATAATTGGATTATAAATGGTGCGAAAAGCTGGATCACTCACGGTAAAAGTGGAGATGTAGCGGTTGTGATTGCAAGGACAGGAGAACCACGTACCAAAAATAATTGTACTGCTTTTATTATTGAAAGAGGTACTGCAGGTTTTACCGCAGGTAAGAAAGAAAATAAACTGGGCATGCGTGCGAGTGAAACTGCTGAGATGATCTTTGATAATTGTATTATATCTGATGCGCAAAGAATGGGTGAAGTAGGCGATGGTTTTAAACAATCTATGAAGATATTAGATGGTGGTAGAATCTCTATTGCCGCACTTGGGTTAGGTATTGCTAAAGGTGCGTACGAAGCCTCGTTGCAGTATTCAAAAGAGCGTCATCAATTTGATCAACCGATATCCAACTTCCAGGCTATATCTTTTAAGCTGGCAGATATGGCTACTAAAATTGAATGTGCGGAGTTGCTTATAAACCAGGCTTGTGATCTTAAAATGAAACACTTGCCAATGACCAAAGAAGCAGCTATGGCAAAGTATTATGCAAGTGAAATATCTGTAGAAATAAGTACAGATGCGGTGCAGATATTTGGTGGATATGGTTACACAAAAGATTTCCCTGTAGAGAAGTTTTACCGGGACAGTAAACTTTGTACCATTGGCGAAGGAACAAGTGAGATACAAAAACTCGTGATAGGTAGAGAAATACTAAAATAATAACAAGACCCCGAATTCAACTTCGGGGGGTTTTTTTATGCCCACCTTGTAAGAGGGAAGCGTGACTTGTTTAACCTTTATCAACTATGCAGTATCGGGTGTTCCTTTCATATCATGTCCGTCAGCGAGCTGAAAGAACTCCTTCCTTTTGGTGAGCATCTGGTACATGATACAAAGCCAGATCCCGGTATACGGAAGTGATTTTAGTGAATGTTCGTAAATGTAGTTAAGAATAAACCGAGGGGTAGGATCCATGGATAATACTGTCGCAATTAAGACAAACAGGGGAATAAAAATTTTCATTGCTTTTGTTTGTTTTTGATGAACCAACCAAAAGCCCACACCGCAAATAGCAATGGAGTAAGAGGTAATTTCTGAGACATGATTGAACAATGCAACCCAAATTAAAATACTGCACAAAAAGTAAATGCGGTAGTAATATTCCTTAAACAAATTTGTTCGGATATACATCAAACAGAAGATGGCTATACCCGTTATCTGTACAATTAACTTCGATGCATCGGAGATATTAAAATAAGCCTGCATCACACCGGTAAGAGAAATACTGCCCGGAATTACACCGGGATCTTCTCTCATTACGATAAACCATTTCTGATACATTGCCACTAATTCTGCCGGGGAAAAAATAATTAATGGCAATGCTCCCAATACTACCATCGCAATAAAAAATTTAAAGAGAAATTTAATCTTATCAGGATAAAGAAAAAATAATGAAACTGCTACTACAGGATATACTTTAATGTAAATGCCTGCGGCTAATGCAAAAGCTGCGAGCCATTGCTGTTTATTTTCAAAGCTTAAAAAAGATAATAAAATTAAATTGGCAATCATAACATTTGCCTGTGTGCCTTGCAGGCAAACAAGCATTTCTAATAAACCGATATAACAAACGATTGCTTTTTGTTTTACGGTAAAAAGCCTGAACTTAAATATGAGAAATGGAATGAGCAGCATGCTTACATTGTTCCAAAGAAAGTAACCAACATAATTAGGCAGGCTTGCAAATGGGGCCAAGAGTACAGGAAAGCTGGGGCTGTATTGGTATTGATCTCCAAACTCTGCGGGGTAAGGTTTGTAAATATCTTCGTGCTTTATAAAATGCCAAAACACACTTCTGTAAATATTCCAGGTATTCATTCTTCCTGCAAAAACGTTGGCAATATTTAAAGCAGCCAGTGTAACAAAATAAATAATGTAGACCGTCTTCTGTTTTAATAATATAGCCGTCTTAGGGGAAGAATTTACTAACATGTAAGCAGATCGTTTTGAGTAAAAATATAGAAAGAGTTTTTTATATAGCCGCTATTTTAAAAGAATATTTATTGGTATATTGTTTTCTTATTTTTAAGATATGAAAAATTACTGTCTGTTATTCCTATTATTAATTGCCGCTTGCCAAAATAATGCCTCTGAGAAAAAGGAGGAAGAAAGAAGAGAAAATGCTGTCGCTATAAATACCAATGGAGAAACGTTGTTTAAAAACAACTGTGCATCTTGCCACAAACCCAATGAAAAGTATGTCGGGCCTGCATTACAAGGCGCTGCAAACAGGTGGGAGAGCCGCGAATTGCTGTACGCATTTGTAAGAAATTCCCAGGAGGTAATCAACAGAAATGCTTATGCAAAGAAGTTGTATGATGAATATAAACAAAGCCCCATGCTGCCTTATCCTAATTTAACTGACAATGATATAAGAGATATTTTAAGCTACTGCGAAACATATATGGCCCCATAATAAGCTATAAATAATCTTCTTCTTCTTTTTTATCGCCACCTTCAAAAAGCTTATCTACAGCCCCTGCCATCATGGGGAACTTATCTTTTACATAATCTTTTACAGCTTCCAGCGCCTTCAAGCTTTGCTCAGCAGATATGCCGGCATTGACCATTATTTTGTTTACAAGTTCTTCCATAAAATGCTTTGTAATTATTTCGATTTAGTCATGTCCATATAATCCAATACCAGATTTGTAAATGCATTCACACCAAGTTTAAAGCTACTCTCGTCTAAAAAGAAATCAGGTGTGTGATGGCTTGTTGGCTTTGCATTTGGCGGCATAGAACCAAGATTGAAAAAAAAGCCAGGTGCTTTTTGCTCATAAAAACTAAAATCTTCAGAGCCTGTTTTTGCGGATATCAAAATGGTATTATTTACTCCTACAGTTTTTTGTAATGAAGGCAACATTTTTTGTACCAATGCGGGATCATTGTATGTCACAGGATATTTTGAAGAATAAGGAATGATCACTTCTGCAGTAGCACCGTTAGACTCTGCAGTTTTTGTTACAATCAGTTTTATTTTATCGTAAAAAAGTTTTTCATCAGCATCGCTAAATGTTCTTACTGTACCAAGCATTTCTACTTTTTCAGGAATAATGTTTGAACGATTGCCACCATTAATTGCACCGATGGTTACGATAGCTGCATTGTCTGTAAGCTTTAAATTTCTGCTTACAATAGTTTGAAGGTTGTTTACTATTTGTGCACTTGTTACGATTGGATCTACACCCATCCACGGTGAAGCACCATGAGCACCGGCACCGTTTACAATAATCTTCATATCAGATACTGCAGCCATAAAGCCGGCAGGGCGATAGCCGATTTGTCCTGCAGGCATATCTGCCGCTACATGCAAACCAAACACAACATCTACATGCGGATTTTCCATCACACCTTCCTTTACTAATAGTTGTGCACCACCTTCTTCACCCTTAGGTGAACCTTCTTCTGCAGGTTGAAATATAAACTTAACCGTACCTCTTAGATCTTTTTTCATCCCTGCCAAAACCTCTGCAACACCCATCAACATTGCTGTGTGTGCATCATGACCGCAGGCATGCATTACGCCGGTTTCATTTCCATTGTAAATAGTTTTTACTTTAGATGCAAATGGAACATCAACTCTTTCAACAATTGGTAGCGCATCTATATCTGCACGCAGTGCAATAACAGGACCAGGCAAACCACCTTTTAAAAGACCGATTACACCGGTCTTTGCTGCTCCTGTTTTAACTTCTAGTCCCAATGCAGTTAAATGTTTTGCTATTATGCCGCCGGTACGAAATTCTCTGTTGCCCAATTCCGGATTTTGGTGAAAATCTCTGCGCCAGTTTATTACTTCCTGCTCTATTTTGGCAGCTGCTGTAATAGCCTTGGCTTGTAAGTTTTCTTTTTGTGCAAATGCATTTGAACAAAACAACAGCGATAGAATTGATAGTATTTTTTTCATAATTATTAAAATAAAATTGACTTGAACTTATTGCAACTATCTTTTGTCTTTAATCTTTTGTCTAAAATCTTGCATCTAACATCTAATATCTCATGTCTTGCCCTCAATCAATATCATATCTATCTACTCTTTCTATACCCTGCAGTGCCAGCAGGGATTCTACTAATGTTTCCAGCTCATCTTTATCATGCACAAAAACTTTTACATTGCCTTCAAATATACCTTCTTTTGCTTCTATCGTCATAGCAGAAATATTTACTCTAAGCTCGCCACTTATGAGGTTTGTGATTTTATGAATAACGCCTACATCATCGAGCCCAATGATTTTTAAACCTGTAAGAAAAGATATCTCCTTGTTTTTTGCCCATTTGGTTTTTACAACTCTATGCCCATAATTTGCCATAAGCCTTGTGGCATTGGGGCAATTTGTTCTGTGTATTTTTAAACCTTCGCCTGTTGTTACAAAACCAAACACATCATCACCTGGAATAGGCTTGCAACAATTTGCAAGGGTGTACATTATCTTATCGCTACTCTCACCAAAGATGATTAGCTCTGCATCTTTTTTATTGGGCGCTTTGTATTCAGGATCATAAGCTGGTTTTTCTTCAATGGTTTTTATCGGCTTAGGAGCAACGAGTTTATCACCATGAACAGTAAAATCTTTGAGTTCTTTTAAATCTATTTTCTTTGTAGCAATTTCATATTGTAGATCGAGCGTACTCGGTATTTTATAAAACTGACAAAGCTCTTCCATATTTACAACACTCATGGCTGCGCCAATGCCTTCCAGCTTGCGTTGCAAAGTATACTTACCATCTTCTGCAATAGCACGCTTTTCTTCCTTAAGGGTATCTTTTATTTTTGCTTTTGCCTTGCTGGTTACTACAAAGTTTAACCATTCAGGATTGGGTTTTTGCTTTGCACTGGTTATAATTTCTATCTGGTCTCCACTCTTTAATTTATAACTGATGGGCACCAGTTTGTGGTTCACTTTTGCACCTATACATTTGCTGCCAACAGCAGTGTGCACTCCAAATGCAAAGTCCAACGCTGTGGCACCTATAGGCAACATTTTTACATCGCCTTTTGGTGTATAGACATAAATTTCTTCTGTAAGAAAAGAGGTTTTAAAGTCCTGCAGAAAATCTAATGAGTCACTATCGTTGTTTGCAAGGCTTTCTCTTATCTGCTGAAACCAGGTATCAAAACGGCTTTCCTCACTTGTGCCTTCTTTGTATTTCCAATGGGCTGCAAGCCCTTTCTCTGCAATTTCATTCATGCGTTTGGTACGTATCTGCACTTCTACCCATTTGCCCTGCGGGCCCATAACTGTTGTGTGGAGGGCCTCGTAGCCATTGCTTTTTGGATTGCTAAGCCAATCACGCAGTCTTTCGGGGCTTGGTGTGTAGGCGTCTGTTATGATGCTGTACACTTTCCAGCATTCTTCTTTTTCTTTTGCCGGCGGCGCATTTACTAGAATACGAATAGCAAACAAATCGTACACTTCTTCAAATGCAACACCCTTCTTTTTTATTTTACTCCAGATGCTGTGAATGCTTTTTGGGCGACCATAAATTTCACAGTCAAAACCTGTATGGTCAAGCTTATCTTTTATAGGTTTTATAAAGTCGTTGATGTATTTAGTACGCTCCTTTTTAGTATCGTTTAATTTTTGCGCAATAAATTTAAAAGTATCAGGCTCCATGTATTTCATGGAGAGATCTTCCATCTCCGTCTTAATGCTATACAATCCCATGCGGTGTGCAAGTGGTGCGTATACATATACAGTTTCGGAGGAAATCTTCAACTGCTTTTCCCGCTTCATGCTATCCATGGTGCGCATGTTGTGCAGGCGGTCCGCAAGCTTTATTAGTATAACCCGAGGATCATCGGTGAGCGTAAGTAATATCTTTTTAAAGTTCTCTGCCTGTTGCGAAGAGTTGCTGTCCATAACTGAAGAAATCTTTGTAAGACCATCAACGATCTTAGTGATCTCTGTTCCAAATTCACGGGTCACATCTTGCAATGTGATGTCGGTATCTTCCACAGTATCGTGCAGCAATGCACAAATAGTACTACGTACACCGAGGCCAATCTCTTCCACACAAATCATAGCAACTGCGAGCGGATGCAAAATGTAGGGCTCACCACTTTTTCTACGCATGGTTTTATGTGCTTCGGCAGCCATTTCAAAAGCATTGCGCAGCAACAATTTATCGCCGGGTTTCAGTTTGGTCTTGAGTGCCCGCAGCAATGCACGGTATTCACGCAGTATCAGTTTCTTCTCATCTTCCTCACCCAGAGTGTAAGGGGTTACAATATTTTCGGTAGTCACATCCATTCATTACGAATTTACTGTAAAAGATTTAGAAAAAGTAAACTCATGGGCTGTAAATGGCAAACCTTTATTCAGCTTGCGTTCCCGCTTTTCGTTACAAGTCCGCACTCGTTCCTCGCTTGCGGGCTTTTCACTGCAATCGGGCAGCCTTTCAGCAATTTATCTTTTTTCAACTTTAGGGAATTGGTTGGTATTATTTACATTTTGTATTTAATAAAATTTCATTTACCGTTCCTACAAAATAGTTTTAAAAAATAGGTTGGCAGCGGCTTCCTGTTTAATTTTATTTTATAAACTTATACAATGACAAAAATGATAAGCCTGTGCTGTCTGTTTATTTCTGCAAATATTTTTGCGCAGCAGCCATTGATGATGCCACAGAATATTAAAAAGGCATACACAAACGAAACAAGAAGTGCAGATGGAAAGCCGGGTAAAAATTACTGGCAAAACCATGGCAAGTACAACATAAATGTAGCTGTGGCGCCACCGTCTAAAACGGTGACGGGTACAGAAACCATTACCTACATAAACAACAGCCCTACCCCGCTGAGAAACCTGGTGTTCAAATTAATACTGAACATACATGCGCCGGGTACTGCAAGACAAAACAATGCATCTGCAGATTACCTTACCAAAGGAATTGTGATAGACAAATACGTGGAGAACGGCACGGAACAAAAGTTTGGTGACCCTCGTGGGCAAACCATGCAGCAGGTGAGGCTTGCAAAGCCGCTTGCCACAGGTGATAGCGTTGCATTGAGTTTTAACTGGCATTATGAGCTGAGCGAAGAGAGCAACAGAGAGGGAAAGCTGGACAGCACGAGTTTTTTTCTTGCCTATTTTTATCCACGCATAGCAGTGCTGGATGATGTGCATGGCTGGGACAGAATGAACTTTACTGATGCGCAGGAATTTTACAATGACTTTAATGATTACAACGTTTCAGTGACGGTGCCTAAAAACTTTTTGGTGTGGGGCACAGGCGATCTACAAAATGCGGGAGACTTATTGCAGCCTACTTTTTTAGCAAAATTTCATAAGAGTTTTACAAGTGATGAAGTTATTAACGTAGTAACGAAAACTGACCTGGAAGCAAAGAATATAACCACACAAAACGCAACCAATACATGGAAATGGAAAGCTACAAATGTGAGTGACGTTGCATTTTGCATAAGTGATCATTATGTATGGGATGCAGCGAGTGTGGTAGTTGATAACAAAACGGGGCGCAGAGCAAGTTGCCAATCGGCTTATATTTTTGGCGCAGGTAAATTTGCCAACCAAGTAAAACATATTCAACATTCGCTGGATTGGTATAGCAATAATTTTCCCGGAGTTCCGTATCCGTTTCCTAAGAGTACCATTATACAGGGCTTTGCAGATATGGAGTACCCGATGATGGCAAATGATAGCCCGCAGGA
>JANXTN010000212.1 GCA_025352435.1 Ferruginibacter sp.
GTCAAACTTTACTCCGTCAAATTTTTTATAAAAATTTATTGCAGGTTCGTTCCAATCTAACACCTGCCACACAAGCCCGTTGTACTTTCTTATTTTACACTCTTCAATAAGTTTATCAAATAATAATTTTCCGATTCCCAAACCACGCATAGTTTCTGTAATCAGCAGATCTTCCAAATACATTCGTTGCCCCTTCCAGGTACTATAGCGAATATAATAAAGTGCAAATCCTTTTACTATCCCATTTTCCTTTGCCACAAATGCTTCCCACACTGGCTTTTCACCAAATCCGCTTTCTACAAAATGTTCCATCGAAACTGTTACCTCATCAGGAGCCTTTTCATAAACTGCTAATTCACGCACCAAATTCATAATGGCTCCACAATCCTCTTTCAGAGCTTTTTCAATTAAAATTTCCATTTTTTAAGTCAATTTAAAACTAATTATTGAATGACATCTAAAGTATACTTTTGTATGAACGCCGAAAAATATATTTGTATGAAAAAAATGATTGCTCAATACGCTGCATATAATTTTTGGGCAAACCAACGAATTGTGGAGATAATAAATAATCTATCTGACGAACAAACGGAAAGGCATATTGAAAGCAGCTTCCCCGGCATTAAGAGGACCTTGCTTCATCTATGGGATGTAGAAAGTGTATGGTGGCAACGTTTGAAATTAAACGAAAATCAGGTTTGGGAGAGCGATTCGTATACAGGTTCTTTGATGGAACTCACCAATAATTTAATAGCACAAAGCAAACAATGGAAAGAGTGGATAGATATTGCAACTGAAGCAGCTTTGGAGCATGAATTCATTTACAAAAACTCAAAAAAGGATCAGTTTAAACAGCCGGTCTACGAAATGTTGATGCATTTGTTTAACCACCAGACCTATCACAGAGGCCAATTAATAACTCTTCTTAGACAAACCGGAGAAACAAATATTCCTAATACGGATTTAATTGCATTTCTTAGAAAAAAGTAGTCGTGTAGGCTAAAAAGTGATTTTTGGAAAACGCTAATGTTATTCAAAAATTATTCTCCATTTCCGTTTCTCCATTCACTAATTATGATCCACCATTACCAGTTTAACCCCGTACCCAATATAACCTGGAAAAGCAAGCTGGTATTCAAAATGAACAAACTCTCTTTGCACGAGGCCTATGCCTTTGGCATAAATTTCTTTTGAGAAATCTTTTGAGGCAATGTTGGTTTGGTTAGGTTGGCCTGCAGGTATAACCGGTAAATTAACCGACGCATCAATTTCGTTAACAGTCACAGTATTTGTGAGATTAAATGTTCCAATCTTTTTTGGTTGCTCTACTTCGCTATAGGTATAATCCCAATCAGCTAAATATTGTAAGTCTGTTCCTACAGATGTTACATCAATGGCAGAGTTGCCTTTCCAGCTTCTGTCGTTTTTAATAGGTTGGGTCAGCTTTAAAAAGCGCAAATTGTTTTCTGTAAACTCAAAAGTGGTTCCTGTGTTCACTGCTAAAAAAGTATTATCAGGAGTAAAAGTTCCGTTGGGCAAGGTTCTTATGTAACGAACAATTCTAAAAGCTTTGCGTTTTAAAAGATCCGTAAGTGTATCAGCCGTTTGATATTTAACTTCATAAAATCTATGCGCTTCAGTAGACCCAAAATTTATGTACACTAAAGAATCTAAACTGTAAGTAACATATTTACCAACAGCAAGAGGTGCATAATCGCTAATCGGAATGGTCTTAAATTCTTCAGATTCTTTTTTGCATGCTGCAAAAAAAAGAACCAATGCCAGCAATGGAATGATTTTGTTCATAAAATAAATATACCGATTATATAAAAGTCTATTTCATTCTCACTGTCCCCTTTGTATAACGCCGCCACCTATCAAATCATTGCCTTCATAAAAAACTGCACTTTGTCCGGGCGCCACTCCTTTTACATTTTCATAAAACTTTACAGCGATGCCTCCATCGACCGTATATAAATTACTGAGCGCTCCTTTGTCTTTGTACCGAATTTTTGTTACAGCTTCCATCACTTCCGTAATGCCATCATATTTCATCCAGTTTATTCCACGGACTGTCATTTCGGTTTGGTTCAATGCATCTTCATCGCCAAGCACAACCGTGTTTGTTTCAGGAATTATTTTGGTTACAAAAGCAGGTTTGCCAAGGGCAATATCCAGACCTTTTCTTTGCCCAACTGTATAAAATGGATAACCTTTATGCTTACCTAAAACTTTCCCATTCGTATCTACAAAATCACCGCCATTTACTCGCTCTTCTAGTCCTTCCACTTTACGTTTTAAAAATCCTCTGTAATCATTGTCAGGTACAAAGCAAATTTCGTAGCTCTCGCTTTTTTTAGCCAAGTCCGGGTAACCAAAATCATGCGCCATCTGCCTGATCTCCGTTTTGTGGTAAGTTCCCAAAGGCAACAAAGTGCGTTTCAATAAATCTTGTTGCAAGCCCCACAGCGCATAGCTTTGGTCTTTAGTTTCATCCACTCCTTTGCTTATAAAATATCTACCGTTTGTGTGTTGGTGCACCTGCGCATAATGCCCTGTCGAAATAAAATCGCAGTTCAGTGCATCTGCACGTTTAAGCAATGCACGCCATTTTATGTGAGTGTTACACATCACACAAGGGTTTGGCGTGCGACCGGCTATGTATTCTTCCACAAAGTTTTCAATGACAAATCCACCAAACTCTTCCCTTATATCTAAAATAAAATGTGGAAACCCATGCTGCACAGCCGCCTGGCGTGCATCGTTAAAACTATCAAGGTTGCAGCAACCTGTTTCTTTCTTACCGGTATTTCCTCCCCCACTCGTTTCATAATCCCATGTTTTCATGGTAATCCCTACCACTTCGTAACCTTCTTTGTGAAGCATCAGCGCAGCCACAGTACTATCAATACCGCCACTCATTGCCATCAAAACTTTTCCTTTGCTCATGCTGCAAAATTACAATTTACTATTCAGTTATAGTTGTGGAGATTGGTTGTTTTTAGGAGCTTGAGCAATATTCACTTTGGGTTGCATTTGTATCCGGTTATTCACTGCAAGTCCGCACTCGTAAATTGTTTGCGGCCTTTCCGCTGGTCCCCTGGCTAGGCCCAACAACTTTTCTTTTCTCGACTTTGTTATTTATTTATAATTACAAAATTCCTCTATAATATGCTCCAATTGCTTTGGTATCATCTTTGTAATTATTTGTTTAAAAATAACTATGAAAATATCTTCTATATTTTTTAGTTCTATTTTATGCCTGATCTTATTAAGTGATTGTGCACGTAATCCAGTAACCGGCAAGCGTCAGGTGGTATTAATGTCAGAAGCTCAGGAAATAGCCATGGGAAAAGAAGCAGACCCACAAGTAATTGCGCAATACGGCTTGTACGAAGATAAAAATCTTCAGGCCTTTATTACAGAAAAAGGGAAAAAGATGGCTGCTATTTCGCATCGTCCTAATATAAATTATGAATTTAAAATTGTTGATTCAGATGTTTTAAATGCTTTTGCATTGCCGGGTGGCTACGTATATTTTACCCGAGGAATAATGGCTCACTTTAATAACGAAGCACAGTTTACCGGAGTGTTAGGCCACGAAACAGGGCATATAACTGCACGGCATACAGTTGCCCAACAAAGAAATGCATTGTTAGGGCAATTGGGCATCTTAGGAAGTGTAATTATAAATCCTCAGCTTGGCCGTTTTGCAGAATCAGCCTCACAAGGATTGGGGTTATTGTTTTTAAAATTTGGAAGGGATGCAGAGCGCCAGGCTGATGCTTTAGGAGTTGAGTATTCTTCTAAAATAGGTTACGATGCAAAAGAAATGGCTGATTTTTTTCTTACACTCGAAAGAAAATCTGAAGGCACCGAATCGGCGGCACTCCCAACTTTTTTATCCTCTCACCCAAACCCCGGTGACCGATATGTGACTGTTACAAAATTGGCTGCTGAATGGAAACAAAAACTAAATCTAACAAATGCAACTGTAAATAGAAATGCATACTTACAAAGAATTGAGGGATTGGTTTACGGGGAAGATCCCCGCCAAGGATTTTTAGAAAACAATACGTTTTACCATCCTCAATTAAAGTTTCAGTTTCCAACACCTGCGAACTGGAATTATCAAAATTCACCTCAACAAGTACAGTTAGCACCAAAAGATGGTAAAGCGGTTTTAATGATGTCTCTGGCTCCCGGAAATAATTTACAGGAAGCTGCCAATACAATGCTACAGCAAAATGGCCTGAGATCTTTAGAGTCTCAGCAAATAACTGTCAATGGATTGCCAGCTATCGCAATTGTAGCGGAACCTCAACCGCAAGAGCAACAACAACCCGGGCAACAGCAGCAACAACAACAACAACAACCCGAAGTAAGAATTCTTACTTATTTAATTGAATATAACAAATCAATTTATTGGTTATTAGGTGCAACATCTGCTAGGGATTTTAATCAATATTATCCCATTTTTAAAAATACTATGGATGGGTTTAGAACTTTGACAGATCAAACAAAAATTAATAAGAAGCCCGAGCGTATCAGAAATAAGACTATCAGTAAGTCTGCAACGTTGCAACAAGTTTTGAAAAATTACAAAACCCCAGATGGCAGGCTAAACGAGCTGGCAATTCTAAATGGAATGAACCTTACGGATATCGTACCCGTAGGAACGATGATAAAAACGATTGGAAATTAAAAGACTTCTAACCTCGAACTTATATCAATAAGCAATAGTTTTATCTCAAAACTTATTTCTGTATTTTCGCACCCATAATTAAGTTTACCATTTATGGGAAGAATATTTGAAGTAAGAAAAGGAGCCATGTTTGCTCGTTGGGATAAGATGGCCAAGGACTTTACACGTATTGGTAAAGAAATAGCCATCGCAGTAAAAGCAGCCGGTCCGGAACCAGAAAATAACCCTGCACTTAGACGTTGCTATTTAAATGCCAAAGCCTGCAACATGCCAAAAGACCGTGTGGAAGCGGCTATCAAGCGTGCAATGGGTAAAGACATCAGCAGCTATGATGAAATGGTTTATGAAGGTTACGCTCCGCACGGTGTAGCAGTGTTGGTGGAAACTGCAACTGATAATACAACAAGAACTGTAGCAAATGTGCGCATGCATTTCACCAAAGCAAAAGGCGCACTTGGCACAACTGGTAGTGTAGCATTTACTTTCACAAGAATGGGAGAATTTAAGGTAAAAAATACCGGACAGGATTTAGATGAATTGGAGTTAGAACTAATTGATTATGGTCTGGAAGAAATAGGTGAAGATTCAGCAGGTAACATTGTTATTCGTGCCTCATTTAATGAATTTGGTGCAATGAATAAAGCTATTGAAGATAAGGGCTTAGAACTTATAAGTGCAGAACTCACAAGAATTCCCGGAACATTGGTAGAGCTTAGCGAAGAAGATGCGAACGATGTTTTAAAAATGGTTGACCATATTGAACAGGATGAAGATGTTCAAAAAGTATATCACAACCTAAAATAAGCTTCAGGGGTTTTATTCTCATTTATTTGAAAAATTATGTCATCTGTCAGCATTCGCTTTTGAAATAATTTTTTCTTTTTCTTCGTGAGCATCTGCTACAACTTCTGTTGCAGTTTGTTTTGCATCTACTACTATTCTTTTTTCTTTCTCTGCCTCCTGCAGGGTTTCTCCTTTTGAAGCAACTTCTACCGTTTGTATGGTTTCTGCATATTTTGACGGCATTATGGGAGAGCCAAATGCGAGTGCCCATTCCTTTGCAAACTCAGCACCCAGGTATAAAATAATAGAAGAATAATAAACCCACACCAATAAAATAACCAAGGATCCTGCAGCTCCAAATGTGCTGCCCACATTTGTTTTAGAAATATAAATTGAAATTAAAAATTTGCCCATCACAAATAAAACTGCAGTTACTATCGATGCTATGGAAACTTGCTTCCATTGTATTTCTGCATCAGGCAATACTTTAAATATTACGGCGAATAAAATGGTCACAATAAACAATGTGAGCAGTAAATTAAAAATGTAAATAAACACAACCGCAACATTTGAAAAATGTTGAATCAACCGCTCACTGAAACCGTCAATTAAAGTAGATACTCCTAATGTTACCAATAACAAGAAACCTAAGCTGCCTATAACACCAAAAGATAAAATTCTTGACTTAAAAAAGTTTTTAATACCTGCACCTTTTTTTGGTCGAACTCCCCAAATGGTGTTTATAGAATCCTGAATTTCTGCAAACAAAGAAGTAGCAGCAATAAGCAGTGCAACAATTCCTATAATTCTTGTAACAGTACTTGTTGTTGCTTTGCTGGAAGTTTTTATCATAGATTGAATCTGCTCTGCACTAGCGGAACCTACAAACCCTTTTATCTGATTATAAACTGTTCCTTCCACTGCTTCTTTCTGTAAAAAAATAGTGCACAAAAAAAGAATCATTATCAACAAAGGAGCCATTGAAAAAATGGTAGTGTATGCAAGCGATGCACTCAGCTTCATAATTTTATGATCTAAAAAGCCATCAAATGTTTTTTTAATAACGGAAAATATATTTTTAAAGCTTTTTGTTTTCATGAAAAAAATAAGATAACGTTTTTATGCAGCCATAATAAAAAAAGCAACATAATTTATGTTGCTTTTTTTAAAATTAATTTATTCCCCTTCAATTACTCTAAAAGAAACTTTGCAGTTTACGCCATATGAAACAATTTCCCCATCTCTCACATGGGCCTTTTGATCCTGCACCCAAATAGAATCAATGTTCCTTACAGTTTTAGAAACTTCTTTAACTCCCTGCTTTACTGCATCATCAAAACTTATAGGAGATGAAGCAATGATTTCAATAACTTTTACAATAGCCATGTTGTTTGTTTTAAAAATGATAAAAATATAATTTTACAAATACCATTCCTCCTTTTTAAAAATTATTTATTCTTCCATCATATTTCGTATTTCTGCCACAACAGATTCTACATTTGGTTTCGCAAAATAATCGCCATCGCTTCCATAACCGGGGCGATGATCTTTACCTGTAAGCGTACGTGGAGAAACATCTAAATACTTGTATCCTTTTTGTTCTTCCATAACCTTATTAAACATGTAAGCTGCTGCACCGCCAGGTACATCTTCATCAATGAAAATAATTCTGTTTGTCTTTTTAAGCGATGCTGCAATGCTATGATTAATATCGAAAGGCAACAAAGTTTGCACGTCAATTATTTCACAACTGATATCCATTTTAGCAAGCGCTTCTGCCGCTTCCTGAACAATACGCAATGTAGAACCATAGCTCACAACGGTAATATCTGACCCGGCTCTTAAAATCTCGCAGACACCCAGAGGAACCGTAAATTCAGCAAGATTAGTTGGTAATTTTTCTTTCAGGCGATAGCCGTTTAAACATTCAATTACCAATGCCGGATCGTTCCCTTGCAAAAGTGTATTATATATTCCCGCTGCTTGAGTCATATTTCTCGGCACACATACATACATACCACGAAGTGCATTTATGATCATACCCATGGGCGAACCACTGTGCCAAATCCCTTCCAATCTATGGCCACGTGTACGAACAATTAATGGCACACTCTGCTGCCCCGCTGTGCGGAAATGAGTTGTGGCAACATCATCACTTAAGGGCTGCAAACCAAACAATAAATAATCCAGATATTGTATTTCAGCAATAGGACGCAATCCACGCAAAGCCATGCCTATACCTTGTCCCATTATGGTAAGTTCTCTAATTCCCGTATCAAAAATTCTTTCTTTGCCATGCTTTTCCTGCAACCCACTAAAGCCCTGGTTCACATCGCCTATAAAACCAAGGTCTTCACCAAATGCAGCCACTTTATTATTGCTTGCAAATAACTGATCAAAATATTTATTCAAAACTTCGTACCCTTTTACAGTTGGTCCTTCATCAGAAAACACTGCCTTCACAACCGGTACTTTTAATGCAGATTTTGGTCCTTCATTGTACAAAAATGCATCGTACTCTTTGTTATTTTTTTGAAGCAGGTCATCGTAAAAACTTTTAACCTCAGAGGCTACAGAGGCAGGAATACTATACAATGAAATGGCAAGAGCCTTTAAAATATCCCTTTTATAAGGTTCACGCAAAGCCTTTAATTCTGTTGCTTGTTTTAGAGCTGCCTCATTACAGGTAGTTTCAAGTAAATGAATTGCATCTGCTACAATATTTTTTATGGGAGATAAATAAGCTTCCCAGGCTGCCTGTTTATTACTTTTTACATGTGCAAATGATTCTTCTTCTATTTGCTTTAATTCTTCTTCTTCTGCCAATGCATTTTCAATGATCCAGCTGCGCATTTGTTTAATGCAGTCCCACTCCTTCTCCCATGATAAACGGTCTGTATTTTTGTAACGCTCATGGCTTCCCGATGTTGAGTGACCTTGCGGCTGTGTAATTTCTTCTACGTGAAAAATTGCAGGTGTGTGTGTTTCTCTTATTCTTTCTATCGCCGGCTCCAAAACTTCGCACATACCTGCATAATCCCAACCTTTTAATTTATAAATATCAAAACCATTAGTTCCATCCTGTTTTTGAAACCCAGCCAACGCTTCTGAAATGGAACCTTTTGTTGTCTGGTATTCCTTTGGCACAGAAATGCCATACCCATTATCCCAAACAAAAACGGCCAATGGAACCTGCAAAACGCCTGCGGCATTGATGGTTTCCCAAAAATGTCCCTCACTTGTAGATGCGTCGCCGATGGTGCAGAAACAGATTTCGTTACCATTATTAGATAAAGCAGTTTCGCTTTTTAATTCTTTTACATTTCTAAAAAATTTGCTTGCAAATGCAAGACCGAGTGCACGGGGCATTTGCCCACCTGTTGGAGCAATATCACTCGAAATATTTTTTGTAGTAGCTAACGGTAACCACTCTCCTTTTGCGTTTACGGTTGCTGTTGCAAAATGCGCATTCATTTGTCGGCCTGCACTAAACGGATCATGCGTTACATCTGAGTCTGCATATAATTGTGCAAAAAATTGTTGTACAGTACAAAGGCCACTTGCGAACATGAAAGTTTGATCTCTATAATAACCTGACCTAAAATCACCTGGTTTAAAAAACTTTGCCATAGCTATTTGTGGCACTTCTTTTCCATCACCAAAAATGCCAAATTTTGCCTTTCCTGTGAGTACTTCTTTTCTTCCAAGCAAACTCGCTTCTCTGCTTATGCATGCAAACCTGTAATCCTTTAAAACTTCATTGCGAAAAGTATCAAAACTTAATTCTTCTTCTGATGCTATATCTATATTATCTGTAGTATCCATAAATCTATAAAGTTGCTGCAAAAATATTGATTTTAAAGTGCTTTGTTAAAAAACAGATCTTACTTTTCTAAAATTAAAAGAAAGAAAACCTTTTTGTATATTTGATATCTCAATAAGGCATGAAAAAATGAAAAAAGTATTAACGGTAATCTGTATTGTTACATCTGTATTGGCGGTCAATGCACAGACGGCAGATAAGAAAGCGATATCAACGGGTAATGTTTTACATTTTTCTACACAAACAGTTGGCGAAAACAAAATCAATGCCTTACAACCAAACCCGGAAGAAGCTCTTTCGTTTAAAGAGACTGAATTTAATTTCGGAAAAATTCCTCAGGGGAAACCGGTTACGCATATTTTTGAAATAATAAATACAGGGAACAGTTCGTTTAAACTAGACAATGTAGTAGCAAGTTGCGGCTGTACCACTCCTCAATGGAATAAAGAAAAAGTAATTAGCCCCGGAGAAACATCAACCATTACGGTAGGTTACAATGCTGCTGCAGAAGGCCCCTTTAACAAAAGTATTACAGTGACTTATAATACAAACCAAACTAAAGTGACAGTGATTAAAGGTGAAGTATGGAAAACACCTGCGGCAAGTGCCCCATCAAATTCTACCTTAAATGATTTTAAAAATTAAATTAAACCAACAAAAAACAAAAAAATGAAAAAATTATTCTTTGCATTTTCTGCACTAGTTTTATCTGCCGGTGCTTTTGCTCAAGTGAAGTCAGATGACATTGCTAAAATTAAAGAGGAGACTTTAAATCTTGGTAAAATTCCTCAGGGAATACCGGCGGTATCCACTTTTATTGTTACTAATATTGGTAAAACAGATTTAATAATTGAAAGTGCTAATCCAACTTGTGGATGTACAGTAGGAGATTACACAAAATCTCCAATCAAACCCGGGCAAACAGGAACAATCACTGCTACATTTAATGCTGCTAATGTGGGTCCTATTGATAAGCATATGAATGTAAAATTTGCAGGAGCAGAAGATACAAAAAGCATTGGTTTTAAAGGTGAAGTGTTAACTGCTGAAGAGTATGGAAAATACAAAACTGCAAATCCGGGCGCCGGAATGGTAAAAACAACTCAGCCGGTTACTATCCCTGCAAAAACAACAGTAACAAACGTAAAATATAAAAAAGGTAAAAAAACCAAAGTTAAGACTACTACGGTAGCTTCTTAATCAAATAAATATTTTCAATGAAACCTCTGCCAGTGCAGAGGTTTTTTTATTAGCTTTAAAGAAATATTCAACTACTATTATGACAGATTCAAAGTTTAGTTACGGAATGATTGGCCTTGGTACAATG
>JANXTN010000240.1 GCA_025352435.1 Ferruginibacter sp.
GTAAAAAAGATATTGTTTCCCTTACAAGACATAGGCGGTTTGAAACAAAACTTGGTGAGAGAATTCAGTTTTTGGCGAAGGGAGAATGGCCCGAAGTGTTGTACGAAAATGATGCAAAGTACGTATTGGTAGGCATTCCCGAAGATATCGGTGTAAAGGCAAACCATGGTACAGGTGGAGCTGATTCAAACTGGTATCCCTTTTTACATGCTTTTTTAAATGTACAAAGTAATGATTTTTGCAGTGGCGAAGATGTTTTACTTCTAGGCAATTTTGACTTTGGTGATATTAAATACCTCATTGAAAATAATGCTTATAATGAGGATGAAAAAATAGACGCTTATCGCCACGCAGTAAATACCATAGATGATGAAGTGGAAACGATTGTAAAATTAATTTCCGCTTCGGGAAAAATTCCGGTGGTGATTGGTGGCGGGCATAACAATGCATATGCATTGCTGAAGGGCACTGCAAAAGGCCTTTTAAAAAAGGGCATGGTGCCTATTGCACAAATGAATGCTATTAATTTAGATGCCCATTCTGATTATAGAACTATGGAAGGAAGGCATAGTGGCAATGGATTTAGATATGCAGAATCCGATGGGTATCTTGGTAAATACAGCATTGTTGGTCTTCACGAAAATTATATACCACAAAATGTGTTGGTAGATGTTTTGTCAAATCCTTTCATTCAATACACATCCTATGAGGATATTTTTTTGAGAGAAAAGAAAAGCTTTATTCAGGCGGTAGGACAAGCAGTAGATTTTACACATGATAATTATACGGGTGTTGATCTGGATGTAGATTGTATACAGCATGCATTGTGTAGTGCACATTCGCCTGCAGGAATAAGTTTGTTATTGGCAAGGCAATTTATTACCTACACTGCACGGCATTCCAAAGCTGTGTACTTACACATATGTGAGGGTGCTGCGCAATTGGCGGATGGTAGAAAAGATGACACCACAGGAAAACTTATCAGTTATTTAGTAAGTGATTTCATAAAAGGAATGAACGAACGTTAATAATCATTTGAATTAAACCCAAGTATCAAATGACAAAAACTGAAATAAGAAAATTACTCAGACAAAAAAGAATGGATTTACCACCGAATGAAAAAGATCGGTTAGAAGATTTGATGCTGATACAATTTCAAAGCCTCCATTTAGATATTCCGGATACTATCATGACCTTTTCTCCAATAGAAAATTACAACGAATACAATCCAATTTTAATAGAAGAATATTGTTTTTTTAAAAATCCTGCCGCCATCTTAATTTATCCGGTTACAAATTTTAAAGAAAATAGTTTAATTCCCGTTGCCACAAAAGAGGACACCATTTTTGAAGTGAACGATTACAATATAAATGAACCCGTAAATGGTGAACCGTTACTTTCAATATCTATACAATTAATGTTGGTTCCCTTGCTTGCTTTTAATGAGAATGGCTACAGAGTGGGTTATGGCAAAGGATTTTACGATAAGTTAATTGCTGACTGTAGCCACAAAATGGTAAAAATTGGGTTCAGTTTTTTTGAACATGTAGAGATAGAAGATATACATGAATTAGATAAAAAACTGGATTATTGCATAACGCCACTTAAAATTTATCAGTTTTAAAAAACATTTAGTTTGCTAAAAAGTTTTAGATTCTTATTGTTTCCCTTTTCACTTCTTTACGGTGCTATTATTTTGCTTCGTAATTATTTGTTCGATAAAAAAATATTGAAATCAGCATCGTTTAATTTTCCCTTAATATGTGTAGGCAATATTGCTATAGGCGGCACGGGCAAAACACCCATGACAGAATACTTAATAGAATTATTGCAAACAAAATATGAGGTTGCTACGCTAAGCAGGGGTTATAAAAGAAAGACGAAAGGCTTTGCCATAGCGAATGCTCAGACTACCGCTTTAGAAATTGGCGATGAGCCAATGCAATTCCACGAAAAATTCCCGAAAGTTACCGTTGCAGTAGGGGAGGAGCGATTTGAAGCTATACCCCAAATTTTACATGACAGACCCGAAACAGAAGTCATAATTTTAGATGATGCATTTCAACACAGAAGTGTAAATGCGGGGCTTAATATTTTATTGACCGAATACAATAATTTATATACCCGAGATTTTATGGTACCCGCGGGAGATCTAAGGGATGTAAAGTTTAGCAGCAAAAGGGCAAATATTATTATCGTTACAAAATGCCCTGAAAAAATTGATGAAGAAGAAAAATTATCCATAGAAAAGGAGTTAAACTTATTACCAAAACAAAAATTGTTTTTTTCTAAGATCGTATACGATGTGCCCTATCATATTTTTAATAAAACAAAATATCCAATGAGTGACAGAACAGATCTGTTGCTCATAACAGGAATTGCTAATCCGAAACCAATGAAATCCTTTTTGGCTGAGCACGTTCATAGTTTTGATATGCTCAACTACCCTGATCACCATATTTTTTCCAGCACAGATTTAAAAGATATTCTTAAACATTTTGATAAAATAAATTCAACTGGTAAGATTATCCTGACAACAGAAAAGGACGCCGTAAGATTACAAAAATTTGAAAAAGAATTGGCGGAGCTTCCAATTTATGCATTACCTGTAAAACTGCATTTGATGTTTAATGAAGAATTGCTTTTCAACAAGCAGATTGTTGACTTTGTAGCACAGTTTAAAACCAACATTTAAATCTGGTTGGTATTTCCCTCTGAATTTGATAAACGGTATCTACGATAATTTACGTATGCTTAATTTTGTGTATCATTTTATCAAGCCATATCAAACTATGAAATTTGTTTTTACATTATTCACACTCATATCTGCTTTTACCGCTACTGCCCAGCAAACTATATCAGTCAGTGGTAACATTAAAACAGCCGAAGGTAAAGCGCTGAACAAAGCATCTGTTTCGCTCTATTACTCCGGTATAAAGGATACGCTAAAAACGTTTACTAACGAAAAAGGCAACTATGTTTTTGATAGAGTACCTGCAAAGAATGTGACAATAGGAATATCTTACATTGGCTATAAAAAATTTGTAGATAATTACGATTTATCTAAAGCTAACGGGGATGTTGTAAATAATGAAGTGATCATGACAACCGGAGATTATACTCTAGAAACCGTAACCATTGCATCATCCAGAATACAGATCAAGGAAGATACGGTTTCTTATAAAGTTGATAGCACCATGTTTCGTAAGAATGATAATGTGGAGGAAGTGCTTAAAAAATTACCTGGTGTAGAAGTGGATAAAGATGGTAAAGTGACGGCTCAGGGTAAAGAGGTAACTAAGGTAAAAGTTAATGGTAAAGAATTTTTTGGAGGAGATGTAAAGACTGCAACTCGTCAGTTGAATGCAGACATGGTAGATAGAATTCAAATTGTTGATGACTATGGTGACCAATCAGCATTTACAGGAATAAAAGATGGCGACCCGACAAAGACTTTAAATATTCAACTTAAGAAAGATAAAAACAAGGGGTACTTTGGAAATGTGACAGTGGGTGGCGGAACAGATAAAAGATACCTCACTTCTCTAAGCCTTAACCGTTTTAACAATAGCCAACAGATTTCTGTGACGGGCAATTGGAATAATACGAATGCAAATCTTTTTGATTTTTCAAGAATACCCGGCGGAATGGGGGCAATAGCGGGCGGCATGGTAAGGAGTTTTGGAGGTAGCGCAGGTTCTCCCTTCGGAAATTTTGGGAACAGCGATGGAGTAGGGGTTACAAGAACGTTGGGCTTCAACTACAGAGAAGATCTTTCGGCCAAACTGAGCATGTACGGCAGCTACAGTTTTTCTGAAAAAAATAATACCGTCTTGAACGATATTAATCAGCAAAACATTCAGAGAGATAGTGTTCGCATTAACCAACAAAAAACAAATGATTACTCCATTACAGACAATCATCGTTTTTCTTTTAACGTGGAATATAAAATAGATTCTTTCAATTACATCAAACTAAACCCCGGCGTGACTTACAAAAAATTGAGTGATTCCTACAGATCAGACTTTACCTATTTTGATCCAAAAGGTGGTATAAGTAACCAGGGTTTCAATGCCGACAATAATTATTCATCTACGCCTAATTTTACCGGAAATATTTTGTTCAATCACCGTTTTCATAAAAAGGGAAGAACACTTTCTTTAAATTTAAACGCAGGCCAATCTTCCACAGAGGCTAATGACGATATAAATAATACGACACTTTTTTATAACAATGGCTTCCCGGTTTTAAATTCATTCATAAACCAAAATGTAACGCAGGATAACCAAAACCATAATTACGGAATAAGTGCATCTTTTAATGAGCAACTATCGAAAAAGCGTTCGCTTGAATTTAACTATGCTTACAATAAAAGGTTTATCGGGAATGACAAAGAAACCTTTGATTTAACAAACAATGGCAAAACAATGGTAGATAGTTTGTCTAACATTTATGAAAATATTTATACTACTAATAAATTTGGAATTAACTTTAGAACGACAGAAAAAAAATACAATTATTCTGTAGGTTTTGCAGTTCAGCCTGCAACAATAGAAAGTAATTCTTTCAGCGGAGCTAAGCTGAAATTCAAACAGGATATTGTAAACTATTTTCCTGTTGTAAGATTTGCCTATAATTTTTCAAAAAGCAAATCTTTTAACCTGAACTACAACGGAAGCTCCTCACAGCCTACGTACCAACAGTTACAGCCGATCTATGACTTTTCAAACAGACAAAATATTATTTTAGGAAATCCTGATTTACGTCCTGAGTTTACAAACACATTTAGTATGCGTTTTAATAAGTTTGATTTTATTAGTGGCAATGTTTTCTTCAGCAATATAAGTGCGTCCTTTGTAAAGGATAAAATTGTAAACAATGTTTTACAAAAAGGATTCGGTTTACAGGAAACTCGATACCTTAATACTGATGGCTATTACAACTTAAATGCATTTTACACCTACTCAAAGCCAATTAAAAGCAGGAAGTATGTTTTTAATTATGGTGGAACTGTAAACTATAACAACAATATTTCATTCTTAAATTTTGAAAAAAATAGGGGTCAAAACTGGATTGTAAGTCAGCGTTTATCTATGGATTATAAATTAAAAAAATGGCTCGAAACGAGTGGTGGAGTTAGTTATACTTTAAATGACAATAAAACCTCTTTAACTCCTACTGCAAATAGTAGTATTAAAGCTATTAACCTTACACATTCTTCAAGATTGTTCTTTAAAAATGATTTTATTTTGAGCTATGATTTAGAGAAAAATATAAATAAAGGATATACAAACAATGTCGTAGCAAATCCGTTCATCATTAATGCATCGTTGGAAAAACAATTGCTAAAAAAGAAAAATGCATCTCTTAAGTTGCAAGCTTTTGACCTGCTCAACGAAAATACTAATGTAAACAGATCGGTTACTGCCTACTCAATAACTGATACAAAGACCAACAGACTACAAAGATATTTTATGTTGAGTTTTATCTTTCGTTTCAGCAAATTTGATGGCAGTAAAGCAGGGGCTGCAATGCCAATGGGCCAAGGCGGTGGTATGCGTGTGATGGGCGGACCGGGATTTTGATGTGACTGGTGAATTGTGTAATGTGAATAAAAGTATTTTAAAAATATTTTTACTCCCATTTTTTAATACAGTCTTAGGTGGCGTAATCGTCATTGATAATTCACAATTGACAATTTACCAACTTACTATTTAGCTACAGCGATCTTCACCTTTTTGTTCTTTATTCTTTCATCTTTTGCAAGCTCAACTACGTTGCCAATTTTAGATTTTCTTACAGCAGCAAAGGCTGTAAAATCTTTCACTTCAATTAGACCAATCTCATCTTTTTTGAGGTGACAAACATGCGATAGAAAACCGACAATATCCATTTTATTGATTTTATCCTTTTTACCCGCATCAAAAAATAAAGTACTCCATTTCGGTTTTTCAGGGAGAGAAAATTTCTCAGGTAATTCAAACGTTACAGCATCAGTAGTAATGTAAGCAGGTAGTCTTTCGTCTTCACTCCAAATCACATAAACGTTGCCTGTAGCATTCATTCGTGCCGTTCTGCCATTTCTATGTGTAAATTCTGCTTCTACATGAGGCAAATGATAATGAACAATGTTTCTAATGTCTGCGATGTCAAGCCCACGGCTTGCAAGGTCTGTTGTTACCAAAATATTGGAGGTTGTATTTCTAAATTTCGTTAAGGCAACTTCACGATCCAGTTGCTCCATTCCGCCATGGTAAAATACATTTACAATTCCTTGGTCTGCTAAAAATTCACTCGTTCTTTCTACAGAATCTCTGTGGTTACAAAATATGATGGTAGAAGTATTGTTGCAATAGCAAACCAATTGTAACAGCGTTTGCAGTTTATCTTTATCGTCGCTCAACAAAGTATTTATTCGCAGACTTTCATTTTCTGTAGGATTTTCAGACAAAAAATTTAGCGTAACAGGCTCACGCATTTTCACAAACGGAGGAATATCTACAGCGTTCGTTGCAGAAGTTAACATGCGTTTTTCAACGTTTGGTAATGAACCAAGAATGAATTGCATTTCTTCTATAAAACCAAGTTCAAGACTTTTATCAAATTCATCCAGCACTAAAAATTTTACAAATTCTGTGTCAATATTATTTCGTCTGATATGATCAGCCATTCTGCCAGCCGTACCAATAATTATTGCAGGCGGTTGCACAAGGTTATTTTCTTCAATTTCTCTTTTATGCCCACCATAGCACGCAGTAATTTTATAGCCAGTTTGCATTTGCTTTAAAACGGATTCAATCTGTAGTGCGAGTTCTCGGCTTGGTACCAAAATAAGCGCCTGAACTTTTCTGATGTCTGAATCCAGAGAATTTATGATCGGCAGCAAAAAAGCCAAGGTTTTTCCCGAGCCTGTGGCTGATAATAAAACGATTTGATTGTTTTTTTCAACTGCATCAATGGTTGAAGTTTGCATTTCATTCAGCGTTTTTATCTTCAATCTGTCAAGGAACTGCTGCAAGTTTGATTCTGATATATTCATTTTGCGAAGGTAACCTTTTGTAAAGCGTTATAAGTAAAGGCTTATCAAGACAGCAATTTCTCATAATACTATTAGCCTATAATGTATTACGTTATGTTACATAGGTTAGATGTGTGCGGAGGGTATGTTTAGGATAAAAATAAAAAGAAGTTCGGGGCTCAAAGGCTCTCTGTGAACTTCAGTCCTCCCTTTCACGGACGATTAGAAGCTAAATGCTGTAGCTTCTTTTTATTTTTATAGCGGAGCTAGTGCGCCTATTTAACATTAACGTTAATTATAGGATTTAATTTATTTCCTTTGAATGCAAGTTGCGATTTTTATTTCATTCAGAGAAATAAATGTGTTAAAAATCGCAACTTGCATTCACGCTTTAATAATTAGAGTAATAAATTAAATCCTATAATGTATTACGTTATGTTACATAGGTTAGATGTGTGCGGAGGGTATGTTTAGGATAAAAATAAAAAGAAGTTCGGGGCTCAAAGGC
>JANXTN010000255.1 GCA_025352435.1 Ferruginibacter sp.
CAAGGTCACCCGTTTTTTCACCAAGACCTATAAACCTTTCACCTTCCTGCATTTTTTTGTAGGTTGTAACTTCCTCACCCAGCCAAGATGTGGTAAGTCCTGCCTCGTCTTGATTAATTAAAGCTCCTTCATTATTGTAAAATGCCACCGCATATGGTTTCTTTGTAAACACAACCTTTAATGAATCTGTAACAATCGTAACATCATTTGCTGTTTGTGTAATGGTAGCCTTGCTTTGCAAAGGTTCGCTGATAACTGCATAGGAAAAATCTTTTTTCAAAGCCTGCTTATCCATCCTTATTCTCACAACGTTTGGGCTATAAACGATCGCCTCTATGGAAGCTGTGTTAGTGGTAAAATTTACTCTTTGACCATTGATTTTTACAGAAGAAACATTCCCTATTTCTTTGAGGTTTGTTTGTGCTGAAACATTGTTTAAAACAAAACAGCAAAATAAAAAACCTACAACAGAAGAAGATTTTTTAAAATTTTTTAAATGAAAAGTCATACTTAATTTCTTTTTTGAATGATGAGCAATCTATTGTATTCAAGATTTACCGAAGAAGAAGTAATTTAATAAAAAATAAAAGCCAGGCAAAATAACCTGGCTTATATTCTACTTTTTATAAAAAATTATTGGGTTACAGGGAATCCAAAATTATCTCCAAGAGATCCTGAATCGCCAACAGTACCTGGGCAATATGGACTTAATCTTGTTCTGAAATGAACTTTAATTTTTGTAATTTTTGAGCCTGCGGGTGGAAATTTAACACTTCCCGCATCTCCTATTCTGAAAAACTTTGAAGGTACAATGGTCCATCCAAACAAACCATTACCAAAATCTTTTGCTTTTAAAGCTACGTTATCCGCAACAGTGGTTTGACCGGGATAAAAATTTCCATCTCCCGGATCAAGTGGTTCACAGTATTGAGAAACCTGAAAATAGCCACCCGTACCATCCGGCTTTACATAATCAATATCAGTATACACATAAACATCGGTTGCTGCTTTTAATGCAACTTTTGATGCATTCAATAAATTTTTATCCATAAAAAATGTTACAACGTCATCTTGTGTAAATTTTGATGGAAAGGGACGAAATGCTGTTGCAGTAAAAGTTAATGGATCAACTGGAAATGTAAAATCCTGTGTCTGTCTGGAACCGTTTTGATTCTTTGCTAAAAATCCAAACTGCGCCCCTATTTGTGCAGCAGTTTTGTTCATATAAGAAGTTGGTGTAAGCGTGTAAGTGAATTTACTGCTCGTACCAATTCGTGTAAGTTTTGCAGCAGGGTTTGAGTTGCCCCACCCAAAACCATTTTGATCATTTAATGGTGAACCGCAACAACCGGGTACAAACCCCCAGATGTAAACATCTTCGCCACCTGAACCTAAAGCAACTCCTGTCAGATCGAATGTAATAGTAATCTGATCTTCTGCTGTAAAGCTACTTGGGCTTACAGAGGCAGATTGTGCAAAAGCAAAACCGCCTGCAAGAACTGTAGTTATTAAGAATAATATTTTTTTCATTGTTATTTTTTTTCTGTTGTACTAATAAATTAATTTCTGGAAAAATTGAAATCATAATAAACAAACACTTTTTTACTTCCGGTAAAAAAAGCTCTGTTGTACCGCAATGCAAGTTTGTTATCACTAGCTCTGTAAGCTTTAGCAAAGTCAATACTGTCGGCACGATTTGCCCCAGCAAATTTTAATCTTTCAGAACCGCCATTATCAAAAAAAGAATAATTACCACTTGGTGCTACAAACAACGGAGCATTACCGGGGTTTGTAAATGCATAAGTACCTGCGGTTCCGCTACCGCCATCAATAAACTTTACAGTAACTGTGCTGTAGGGAAAAAGAGAAGTAATGTTAAGCCTTTGTACAAATGCAGGAAATCCTTTATCTACCGCTGTCTGGTCAAATTGAATGATGCTGTCCAGTTTCCAGTTGCCGGCCAGATTTTTTTGTAAGCTGATGGATTCGCCTACATCGCTGTAACTTATTTTTTTACAGGAAACTGTAAAAAGGGTAAGCACAATAAATGCTGTAAGGCAAGTTGTGATTATTGTTTTCATTTTATTTGTTTTTCTATTTTTTAAATTTTTAATTCTGTATAATTCCTAGGTTGGCTCTTACTTCACCGTCAGGTATTTTTAATAATCCTGTAGCATCGTTGTAAGCAATTCCTCTTACGTTTAGTTTTAATCTTCTTAATTCATGGTAGCTGTCGCCTTCGGTAAACAATTCTACTGCTCTTTCAGCTCTTATAGCTGCCAACAGTGCTGTAGTGCCGGTTGTACTGTTGTCTGCATCTACACCTGCAACTGCACGAACTGCATTGTAATCTGCTCTCACTGCTGCATCGGCAAAACCACCTTTTTGTACATTTGATTCTGCCCGAATTAAATACATCTCTGATAACCTTATCAACGGTACGTTCACACCTTGTGTACCAAGTTGCGCCCATTTTGTAGAAACCCCTCTTACAGGAGAAGTAGAAGCTGCGGTTAACGATGTAAATCTTGTTCCACCTTTTGAAGTTATTAGAGAATAAAGGCTGCTACTTAATGGAAGATAAGTGTTGTTTAAATCGCTGTTCCAGAAACTTCCTCTTTGTACACCAGCGTCGCCTAATATCATCATTACAACACCAGTAGTTGGTGTGGTTAAATTACCTACTGTTTTAAAAGGCACAGTAACATCTGTCCCTAAAGAATAACCACTGTTTGTTATCACATCATTAGCATAAGTAAATGCGTTTGCATAATCTCCCATGTTAAAATAAATTCTTGCCAGGTATGCTTTTGCTGCCCACTTGGTTGCCCGGGCGCCACTGTTCAGCGAGGGTAATAACATCTCAGCCTGTTTTAAATCTGCAATGGCTGCATCGTAAGATTCTTTTACCGTAGCTCTCTGTTTTGGAATTTGCGCTTCAGATGCACTTAATGCCTTCTGTCTTATAACAACACCCGGATCGCTTGTAGGGTTACTTGAATAAGGCTTTGCAAATAATCTTGTCAATTCAAAATGCGAAACGCCACGAATAAAAAGCGCTTCACCGTTCCAGATATTTTTTGCAGAATCCTTTAAGTCCGTATAAGTGTTTTCTGATAATGCTTTGATAACTACGTTAGCTCTGCCAATGGCATCATAGCCTGTAAACCAGAGACTTCTTCCAATAGAATTGAAAGAACTAAAACCACGTTGTGTAAACTGCACTTCAGCTCCGCCGGTAACGTTTACAAAATTTATTTGATCGCCATATAACTCTGAGGTTTTAGTAGCGTTGCCTCCTAAAAAATCGTTGTTGGTAAAACGCTCATAAGATGCCGCCAATACTGCATAAACGTTGGCACTCGTTTTTAAAACCTGGTCGCCCGGTTGCGCATCTCCCGGAATTTGATCAAGCAGCTTTTTGCAACCTGTTGCAAAAATCACAGTTGCTAAAAAAGATAATATAATAAGTTTTTTCATTGTTGTATTTTTAATTTTAATATCAATTACAAAGTAATGCTCAAACCGAGGTTAATGCTTTTAGCCTGCGGAGTTGGTAAGTAAGGCGCATTGGAAGCACCGTTAGATGCACCGTTGTTGAATCTGTAACGAACAACTTCAGGATCCCAACCTGCATATTTAGTAAATGTAAGTATGTTAGATGCGGCGATATATATTCTTGCACTTGTAATTTTAGCACGGCTAATAACATTTGCAGGAAGCGTATAACCAAGGTTTATATTTCTTAAACGAAGGAAAGAAACATCATACAACCATCTTGAAGAATTACTGTTATTTGCATCTACAGTTAATGATACTTTTGGAATATCAGTAATGTCACCGGGCTTCTGCCATCTGCTTAATAATTCACGGCGCTGGTTCCATTCATTCAGCTTACCACCAATTTGAAACTTGGCACCATCGTCATAAATTTCATTACCATATTGAAAAGTAAATAAGAAGCCTAAATCAAAACCTTTGTAATTAAAAGTGTTTTCAAATCCACCAAAAAAATCAGGAATAGGATGACCAACCGGTACCCTATTTGCATTTTGAGACGCAGCAGTTAAAGGAATAGATTTACCAGTTGCTTTCTCTCTAATCAACGCTACACCTGTTTGCGGATCTACACCTACAAATATTGGTAAATAATTTTGACCCAGGGGATAACCTGCAATAACTCTCGTATCACCTTCACTCAAATCAAGAAAATCCGGATCGTCAAAACCTGCTACAGTCAAAACTTTATTTTCATTTCGGGAGATATTAAATGAACTTGTCCACTTAAAATTTTTGGTAGCAACGTTTGTTGAGTTCAATACCAATTCAACACCACGGTTTCTAACCTGTACATCCACGTTAGCTGCAAGATTATCAAAACCTGTTGATCTTTGAACTGGCTTATTCAACAGGAGATCTTTACTTTTTTTGGTATAAAAACTTAAACTTCCGCTTAATACATTTTTGAGGAGACCAAAATCAATTCCTAAATCAAACTGCTGACCTTTCTCCCAAGTCAAATCAGGGTTAGCCAATGAACCTTGTCTAATGCCATTTGTACCTGCGTAACCACCGGTAGGGTTATACAATTCTAAATAACGGTAATCACCAATTTCGGCATTGCCTGTAAGGCCATAAGAAGTTCTTACTTTTAAATAATTAACCACCTTGCTGTTCTTAAGAAAAGATTCTTCTGAAGCGATCCATCCTGCAGAAACCGCGGGAAAATAACCGTAACGATTATTAGCACCAAAACGTGGAGACCCATCTGCACGGAAACTAGCTCCCAATAAATATTTATCCATAAAGCGGTAGTTCGCTCTGGCAAAATAAGATATAAAACCAGAGGTATTTGTTGGGCTACCATAGGCTGTAACAGGAGAACCGTTTGTGATATTGGCCGGCGCCAGCGGTGACCAACCCAAGCCTGCAGTACCTTCTTTAAAATATGGATTTACATAACCAACAGCATCGCTCTGTGGTCTGTAAGAAATTTCATGAAATTTAATTGTATTTACCGCAAAACCAGCAGTAGCATCTAACTTACCATTTTTGCCCACATTTTGGTTGTATGTAAAATAGTTGTTGTTATTTATATTAGTTAAGTCTACAAATCTTTCTGAACCCGCAGCCAGCATAGTATTTTGGTACCATCTGTTGAAAGGCTGTTCATAATAATTTTCTTTTTGTCTTAATAAATCCAACCCTATTTCACTTCTAAAAGAAAGTTCTTTTGTAAGTTTCAGCGTGGCATTTACATTGGCAAAAGTTCTTAACGATCTGTTGATGAAAGTATTCTGCAATCTTGCTACAGGATTGATGTACACAGCATATTTAGCCTGTGTGCCAAAGTAACTTCCATCATTATTTAATACAGGAAAAATAGGTAATGCATTTGATTGTGCCGCACCGATACCACCATTAAAAGAAGTGGGAACTTCGTTTGTTTTAGTAGAATACATACCAATCTGAATTCCTAAGTCCAATCTTTCAGAAGCTTTGTTATCTATATTAACCCTTCCACCAATTCTTTGAAATTTATTGCCAACCAACACACCTTTTTCATCTCTGTAAACACCACTTAAAAAGAAACGTGTTTTATCATTTCCACCTCTTGCAGATAGATTGGTTTCATATAAAGCTCCTCTTTGCGTTGTCTGGTCAATCCAGTCAGTATTCACATTTGGGTCATACTTGTAGCTTAAAGGTAATCCCGGAATATTTTGATTGGGACCCAAAGGCAAACCACCATCATTTACCCTTGCTTCGTTGTACAACTGGTACCATTCTGCTCCATTCAATAATGGCAATTTTCTTGTAATTTCAGAACCACCTGTAATAGCATCCAAAGAGATTTGTGTTTTACCACTTCTACCCTTTTTGGTGGTTATTAATATTACACCATTTGCTGCACGGGCACCATAAATAGCCGCAGATGCAGCATCTTTTAATACTTCTATAGATTCAATATCGTTTTGGTTAATGCTGGCCAAAGGGTTTGTGTTGTTAGCTTTTGCAGCATCAAGGCCGCTACCAAAACCTGCCTGGTTATCTCCGTTGGAAAAAGGAATACCATCTACCACATATAAAGGTTCTCCACTGCTGGAAATTGAACTCGTTCCTCTCACCCGGATTCTAACCGCACCACCCAAAGAACCGTTTGCCTGTTGCACCTGCAAACCTGGCGCACGGCCCTGCAATGCAGCATCAAAACTTGGGGCGGGTGTGCTTGTAAAGACCTTTGAATCTATTTTTGAAACAGACCCCGTCATGAATTTCCTTTGTTGAGTACCATAACCTACCACTACCACTTCATCTAAGCTGGTTGTGGAAGGATTTAAAGAGACTGCGACAGAAGATTTGCCACTAACTGCTAACTCCTGTCTGCCGAAAATTACAGACGTAAAAATAAGTGTACCATTTGATGGAGCACTTATGCTGAAAGAACCGTCGGCATTGGTTTGAACTGCGGTTTTAGTTCCTTTTACCGAAACGGTAACACCTTGCGCAGGCAGACCATCTTTTACATTCGTAACAACACCTGTAACCTGTGTTTGTGCAAATGCAGTAACAGACATAACTGCAAAGCATAGCAACATGCAGATTTTTCGGATCTGTTTTAAACTAATTTTCATAATAGTGTTTTGGTTTTGTTTTGGTTTTTTGTAATTATCAATCGCATGTTTCTCTGCTTTGAAAACAAGCAAAGTGTTTTCAAAAATAACGTTTTCTTAATAAACGCAAACGTTTGCGTAAAACTTTTTTTACACATTTATTTACTATTTAAGAAATTGGTAGAATAGCGAAAAAAAGCTTCATTCACACAATTTTATTTCGACTTCTTGACAACTTTAATGAGTAAGAATTCCAATAAAAAATGATTCTCCCTCTACATTTAACGAATATCCAAAAGACTCATCGTTTAAAATATTTTTAACTCCTGTAAAGTTTCTCACAATGTCGGGATAGCTTTTTTCAAAGTTTATTTCTTTCTTTTCTTTCCCTGCATTCATAACACAGATGATGGTTTGAGCGCTGTCATATCTAAAATAAGTGTACACATTATTCTGTGGTAAATATTGTAATAGTCTACCGGTTTTAAGTGCTGATGATGTTAACCGAAAATTGGCAATTTTCTTTACGTAATTAAAAATCTCATTCTCATCTTCGTTTCTTCCTGCAGATTCAAATTTATTGATGCTATCATTTTTCCAACCACCTAAAAAATCTGACCTTACAAACCCATCCGGATTACTCAAACCTTTCATTCCAATTTCATCACCATAATATAATTGCGGAATTCCTCTGAAAGTAAGCAGCCAACCGAGCGCCATTTTATATTTTTTCACATCGCCTTTTACAACAGAAAAAAATCTTGAGAGATCATGGTTGCCTAAAAAAATAACTTCACCCATCGGATTTTTGTATAGGATATCCTGCGCAGCAGTATTGTACAGTTTCATCAGTCCTTCAGTCCACCCTGTTTGTTCAGTTAAAGCTGGTTGTATACCGTACAAAAGCATTTGAAAATCTGTTGTATTTGGCAGATTGCTCTTAAAATTATTTGTCAGATTATTTTCGCAAAAATAACTTTGGTTTACAACCCCATGCACCCAGGTTTCGCCAAACATTGTTATGGATGGATATTCATTGAGAAGCGCTTTGTTACAGGCGTTCATAAAATTTAAATCGTTGTAAATGTAGGTATCAATGCGCCAGCCATCTACACCAAATTCTTCTACAGACCATAGTGCATTTTGTATTAGATAATTAGCAACAAAAGGATTATTTTGGTTTAGGTCAGGCATATCTTTTTTAAACCAACCATCACTTAAAATTTTGTGTTGAGATGCGGCTGCATATGGATCAAACATAACCTGATCTCTGTACGAAGTTTGTGTGTAAGACGGCCATTCGTGCAGCCAGTTTTTCATGGGTTTATCCAACACTGTAAAATGTTGTGAGCCCACATGGTTGTACACAGCATCCTGTATTAATTTCATTCCTTTTGCATGTATAGCCGCACTCAGTTTTTTATACATTTCATTACCGCCAATGCGAGGGTCTACTTTGTAATGATTGGTAATAGCATAACCATGTTCGGTTCTGTTTGGCATATCGTTTAGCAAAACGGGCGTCATCCAAACAGTGGTAATGCCTAAATTTTTTAAATAGTCGAGCTTATTTATTACACCTTGTAAATCACCACCATGGCGCAAATACATTTCATTTCTGTTTAATGACTGGTCTTTTAAACCTGCAATTTTATCATTGGTTTCATCTCCATTACTAAATCTATCGGGCATCAATAAATAAACCAAATCGTTTGACCTTACTCCTTGCGCATAAGCTTTGCCATTGCCAGCTTTCTTTTTTTCTAGTGGCCAAGGAATAGTTTCTATTTTGTTATTATATTTCAAAACGAAAGAAGCAGTACCGGGTTTCGCATCAGGCAAAATGGTTACTTCCAAGGCCAAATACTTTTCATTTTCCAATCTGTTTATTTTGGTAAGAACAATACCGGGATAATTAATTTGCACAGAGGCATTTTTCAAAGATCCAGTATTGTTATAAACCAATATTTGTACTTTATTCCATTTCATTCCAATCCACCAATTAGTTGGATAAAAAGAAGTTTGTTGCGAAAAAATGTGAGGAAGAAAAAATATAATGGAAATAATTATCAGTAACGTTCTTTTCATTCTTGCTTCTTTGTTTAAATGATTGATAATATAAATGATGTAATCATTTTCTAAAAAAACAAACCTACTTATTTTGTAATAGAAAGATAAAAGAAGCAAATAAAAAAAGGACAATTTTCATTGTCCTTTTGTGTTGGGTTACCAGGGTTCGAACCTAGACAAACAGAATCAAAATCTGTTGTGCTACCGTTACACCATAACCCAATCTTTAAACAGGTATTTCGTTTTGGAGTGCAAAAATAGGGGTTTTAAAAAAAAGTCCAAACTATTTTTAAAATAATTATTCAGCTTCTTCTTTTTCTTTTAACGATCTTATTAAATCAATAGCTTCAGCTACTACATCGCACATTATTGTAATAAGTGAACCCGGTTTAGCAGTATTGTAAGCATGCATAATCGCTTCCTTTTCATTCAGTATTACTATTACAGGAATGCTCCTTTCTTTTTGGGAATTAATTCCTTCTATTAAAAGCTCTACAATATTTTCTGCAGTTCTGCCTCTTAAATGTTTATCCTGTCTTATGATTATTTCATCGAAATATTTTGCAGAAATTTCGCCCAGTTCCCTGATGTCTTCGTCTCTCCTGTCACCGGTACCACTGATAATTCCCACTTTTGGTGACCCTTCCATTTTGCTTACAAAATCGCACAGTAATTGCAGTCCTGCAGGATTGTGCGCAAAATCAGCCAGAAATTTAAAATGCTTAAATTCAAAAAGATTTAACCTGCCGGGTGTTTGTGTGGGTGATGGAATAAATGTTTCGAGTGCAAGTTTAATATCTGCTACTTTGATATTTCTATATAAATAACAAGCAAGTATGGCAGGCAAAGTGTTCATTACGTTGTGTAATGCTTTACCACCGTAAGTGATGGGAATTTCAGATACTTTTTGCACCCTTATTTTCCAGGTGCCTTTCATAATGGTTACATATCCATTTTCAAAAACAGATGCAAGACCACCATTTTTGCAATGTTTAATTATGCGTGGGTTGTTTTCATTCATACTAAAAAGTGCAACGTTACATTTAAGTTCTGTGCGCATGTCATAAACCAGATCATCATCAGCATTTAATATTGCATACCCATGCTTAAATACAGTTTCAGGCACTACAGATTTTACCTTTGCCATTTGTTTCAGACTATCAATCCCTCCTAGCCCCATATGGTCTGCGGCCACATTCGTTACAATGGCAATATCGCAGTTTCTAAAGGCAAGACCGCTGCGTAAAATTCCTCCCCGTGCAGATTCCAACACAGCAAAATCTACCGTAGGATCTTTTAATACAAATTGTGCAGAAGCAGGTCCCGTACAATCGCCTTTCATCATCATTTGATTTTGGATGTACACACCATCACTTGTGGTATAGCCTACTTTATAACCGGCAGCTTTTGCAATATGTGCTACTAAACGGGATGTTGTCGTTTTTCCATTGGTACCCGTAATGGCAATTATTGGAATACGCCCCGTATTTTCCTTTGGAAAAAGCATGTCAATAACCGGCTCAGCAACATTTCTTGCGATCCCTTCAGATGGTTCTATGTGCATGCGGAAACCCGGTGCAGCATTCACTTCCAGCACAGCACCACCATTTTCTGTGATGGGCACTTTTAAATTAGGCGCCATAATATCAATACCACAAATATCAAGACCAATTATTTTACTGATCCTTTCAGCCATAAAAATATTGGATGGATGCACTTCATCTGTAACATCGGTTGAAGTGCCGCCGGTACTGAGATTTGCTGTTGGTTTAACCAAAACCTGTTCTCCTTTTTGCGGAACAGTTTCTAAAGTGTAACCTTTATCATCCAGCATCTTTTGGGTAAAATCATCTACCGTTATTTGAGTCAATACTTTTTCGTGACCGTAGCCCCTGCGTTCATCTTTGTTGGTTTCGTCTATCAACCATTGAATGGAATGTATACCATCACCGGTAACTGCGGCTGGTGTGCGCAATGCGGCACAAATAAATTTATAATTTACACACAGTAATCTAAAATCAAAACCGGTTATAAATTTTTCTACAATTACACTTCTACCATATTTTTGCGCAGCAGCTAATGCTGTTAATGCCTGCTCATAATTTACAATATTTGTTGTAGCACCTTTACCATGGTTTCCGTTCAAAGGTTTAAGCACGCATGGATAACCAATACTATCAATTGCATTTTTTAATTCATCACCGCTGCGAATAATACTTCCTTTTGGTACAGGAATTTCAGCTGCACCCAGCAGCCTTTTCGTTTCATCTTTATCACCTGCAATATCCACGGCTATGCAACTTGTAGTTCCTGCAATAGTTGCTCTTATTCTTTGTTGGTTTATACCATAGCCCAACTGCACCAAACTGCTTTTATTTAATCGAATAAAGGGAATGCCACGCTTCGCTGCTTCTTCTACAATACAACCTGTGCTTGGTCCCAAGCGGGTATCTTCCCTTAACTCACGCATACATTGTATGTCATCAGTGAGATCATATTCTTTTCCGGCTATCAATGCCTCGCAAACTTTAAAAGCCGCCTTTGCGGCATATAATCCCACTGCTTCTTCCATGTAATCAAACACTACGTAATACTCACCCGTTTTACCGGTGCCACGTGTGCGACCAAAGCCCATGTCCATACCTGCAAGCGTTTGCAATTCCAGTGCAATGTGTTCCATCACATGCCCCATCCAGGTACCTTCATCTACTCTTTCAAAAAACCCACCGGGCTTTAACTCGCTGCAACGGTGTGTATATAATGATGGTAATAATTTTTCCAGATTTTCTCTAAAACCTTCTATTTTATTGGTCGGCCTTTGTTCCATCTCTTCAAGGTCAAGCTTCATCTGTATCAATTTCCCCCGGCGTATGCTCCAGTAATTCGGACCTCTAAGTGCTTTTAACTCTACAATTTTCATGTTTGTTTTATTTCAAATGGCTTTAGTGATAGAAAAAAGGAAATTAGTGAAATGAATTTGTATTGCAAAAAAGAAAACCTTTGTCAATAGTCTCAAGTGAAGGCTAAAAATATTTCCCTTGCAAATTGGAAACTCCATTTATTTAACAGATTGAAACAGCACAAAATTTACAAGCAACATCTTTTATAATAACTTTACAGGCTATGACGAGTAAACTGCTTTCGCTTTTATTTTTTTTATGTTTTGGTTTTAAAATTTCTTACAGTCAATGTACCACACTTGGGCAAACTCCTGCTACTGCATTTCCGGTTTGTGGCACATCAACTTTTGTGCAACAGAATGTTCCCATCTGTACGAATAACAATTTGTATGTTCCCGGCTGTGACAAAGACGGAACAGTTTATACAGACAAAAATCCATTCTGGTATAAATTCACCTGTTATCAAACCGGCACCTTTGGATTTTTAATAACTCCAAATGATTTATCTGACGATTATGACTGGCAATTATATGATGTAACAGGGTTAGATCCGAATGCAGTTTATACCAACAGAAACATTATTGTTACAGGTAACTGGAGCGGCTCATCGGGCACAACAGGTGCGGCTTCCGGTGGTGCAAACTTTATACAATGCAGCTCTGTACCTACTGATAACAAACCAAGATTTGCAGCAATGCCCACTCTTGTGCAAGGGCACGAATACTTGCTGTTAATCAGTCATTACTCAGATTCTCAAAGTGGCTATACACTTTCGTTTGGAGGGGGCACAGCAAGCATTACTGATCCATTACTTCCACGTTTGGCATCCGCCAATGCTCCTTGCGATGGTTCAGAAATCAGCATTAAAACAAATAAAAAGATGAAGTGTAATAGTCTGGCTGCAGATGGTTCAGACTTTAAAATTGTAGATGCAAATGGCAATATTTTTTCGCCAGTCAGGACTGTATCTAACCAATGCAATAATGGTTTTGATATGGATTCTGCTACTATATTTTTAGCGAGCGCATTGGCGCCCGGCACATATAAAGTAAAAGCAAATAACGGTACTGATGGCAATACATTGAAAGATAATTGTGACAGATTAATTCCTGTGGGAGATTCTGTAAGCTTTACAGTTTTCCCTTTGTTTCCTACGCTGATGGACAGTTTAACGAAACCGAAGTGTGCACCACAAACATTGGAACTTGTTTTTAAAAAGAAATTAAAATGCAGCAGCATTGATGCAGGCGGTGGCGATTTTTTTATAACGGGTCCATATCCTGTAAATATTACAGCAGCCACAACCAATTGTGTGGACGGCAAAGCCGATAAAATTATTTTGCAACTAAGCTCCCCTTTGCAGGCCGGTGGAAATTTTAAAGTGAATCTTCAAACAGGTCCCGATGGAAACACCTTACAGGATGAATGTGATGTGCAAACTCCTTTGCCATCTGATGTAAGTTTTATTATAAAGGATACAGTAAATGCAGATTTTGGAAAAACAATTACTTATACCTGCACAGTAAATACCGTAAACTATACACATAGCGGCGCAAACTTGGTAAACATGTGGCATTGGTCCTTTGGCACTGCACCCGATAATTTTACACAAAACCCTGTAATTTCCTACAGCAATTTTGAACCGAAAACAACTACATTAATTGTGAGCAATGGCGTATGTTCAGATACAAGCACGCAAAAAATAATTTTTGATAATTACCTCAAAGCAGATTTTGAAGTTACGCCTGTTATTTGTCCTGATAAAAAAGCTGCATTTACAAACACAAGTATTGGTACCATTACAGAATACAGGTGGGATTTTAAAAACGGTAATTTTTCCACACAAAAAGATCCTTTGCCGCAAGCATTTATTCCTTTGGATACAAAAGATTACAATGCTTTGCCTCAACTCATCATCAAAAATAATTTTGGATGTTTTGATTCCATAGCAAAACCTATACAGGTTGTTTATACCTGTTTTATTGCAGTACCGAATGCATTTTCACCCAATGGTGATGGATTAAATGATTTTTTATATCCACTTAAAGCTTATAAAAGTACCAACCTCAGTTTCAGTATTTACAACAGACTTGGACAGCGTGTTTTTTACAGTAATAGCTGGCTAAACAAATGGGATGGAAAATTAAAAGGAATACCTCAAGACCCCGGAACTTACGTGTGGACACTCGATTACATAAACAGCGAAACCGGCCAACACGTAGTTGAAAAAGGAACGAGTATCTTGATAAGATGAGATGCTGAATTGTGAACTGTGAATGGGACAATTGGTAATTGTGAATTTGGTATTAGCTTTTAACTCTGCCTTTACAATTTAGGATGGTTTTGACTTCATGAATTCTGCATTATCCAATACCAAATTATCCATTACTAGGTAATCCATTAACTATAAACTTATGCCACACCCACCAATATACTACAGCGAATATTTACAATTGAGTAAAATTTTAGATGCGCAGAATCCTGTAAGTTTTAGTGATGGGCATGAGCCGGCGCATGATGAAATGCTGTTTATTGTTATTCACCAAGCATACGAGCTTTGGTTTAAACAAATATTATTTGAAGTAAATTCTGTTACGGAAATAATGGCTAAAAGCGCCATAGATGATAACTCTACAGATTTGCAGACTGTGGTACACAGGCTAAAAAGAGTAACCACTATTTTAAAAATACTGGTGCAACAGATTGATATTTTGGAAACAATGACGCCACTGGATTTCCTTGATTTTAGAGATAAGCTAAGGCCCGCATCTGGCTTTCAAAGCTGGCAGTTTAAAATTATTGAAGCAAGATTAGGGTTACAATTTGACCAGCGGCACGGGCAGGATTATTACACATCGCAATTAAATAAACAGGATATTGATTTAATAAAAAGTGCTGAAGAGAAAGAAACAGTTTTACAACTGATAAACAAATGGCTGGAAAGAATGCCTTTTTTTAAGGAAGATATTTTATGGCAAAACTATACATCTTCAACTGCGGAGATTACACCGCATTCTATAAATAATATTCATACATTCTGGATGGATTATGAAAATATTTATACTGAAGGTTTAGCCGAAGGCGAAAAAATAAACGCAGAACATTTTAAAAATATTTTTTTTAAAGAAACTTATTTTACAGAAAGATCGCTAAGTGCTGAAGCCTGTCGTTCTGCCCTGTTCATAATGATGTACAGAGGATACCCGATGCTGGAACTGCCTTTTCAATTATTAGATACATTGCTTGAAATTGACAACCAGTTAGGGAACTGGCGTTATCGTCACATAAACATGGTTCGCAGAATGATAGGAAGCCGAATAGGCACAGGAGGAAGTACAGGAGCAGGTTATTTGCAGGGTGCAATGGATAAACATTATATCTTTAAAGAAATATCACAACTGAATAGTTTTTTAACTGACCGAAGAAAATTACCAAAATTACCAAAGGAAATAGCTGATAGGTTAGGCTACATCTCATAATCTGTTTTATGAATACAAAGTCTGTTGATTTTGAAAAAGCCTTTGAGGCGTTACCGGGCATTAATATTCTTATTGATATTGACAGACCTTTGTTTACCGTTTTGTCAGTTACGCAGGGTGTATTAGATATACAGCCTGAATTTTTTACCCGAGACTCAATTATCAATAAGCCTTTTTTTACCGCCTTTCCTCAAAGTAAGGGAAATCTTTCTTCAGCCGGTGAGGATCATATTCGTTCTTCATTTGAAACAGTAATTTTCGAAAAAAAGGCGCACCATCTAGAAGCGCAGCGTTATGAAGTATCGGGTATCAATGGTGGTTTTACTGAACGCTGGTGGAACGCTGTCAATAAACCCGTATTTAATGATAATGGTGAGATTATTTATATTATCCAATCTTCGGAGGAAATTACAGAACAGATATTTGCAAATAAAAGAACAGCAGATTTTAAAGAGATAGACAAAGCCTATCAGCTTTTTATGAATGCTCCAGTTGCTGTTTGCATTGTAAAAGGTTCGGAATACATAGTTGAACTGATTAACGAAGGCATGCGGCTGCTGTTAAAAAGAACCCATGAGGTACTTAACCGACCATTAATAGAATCCCTACCAGAAGCCGGTTTACAGGGACTTATAAAAATATTGGATACCGTGCGTATATCCGGGCAGCCTTATCAGGTTTCAACATTTCCTGCAACACTGCTTATTGATGGCGAAAGAAAAACGCTGTATCTGGATCTTGTCTTTCAACCCTATCTAAATGGAAGCAACAGCAGTGACAGCAGCATTTTTTGCCAGGCACAAAATGTAACTGGACAGGTAATGGACCGAAAAAAAGTTGAGGAAATTACAAAGCGGTTAAATTACAGAAACGCCATTTTTGAAGCACAAAAAGAAGCAACACCTGATGCTGTAAATGTGGTAGATGCCAACGGAAAAATTATTTTATACAACAACCGTTTTGCACAGTTATGGAAAATGCCACAGGAAATTATTGATAGTAAAAATGATGAAGCAGCATTAAAACATGCCATGACACTTTTAAAAGATCCTGAAGGTTTTATTAAAAGAGTGGAAACATTGTACCAGGAAAAAAAGGAAATAAGTTATGATGAAATTTACTTTAAAGATGGAAGGATAATAGAAAGAAACGGTTCGCCCATCATAGGAGAAGATGGCGTAGATTATGGATGGGCTTGGTATTTTAGAGATATTACTGAAAGAAAAAGAGCTGCAGAATTATTAGAAAAAAGTGAGGAACGAACACGTCTGGCTGTTGAAGCTGCAAGGTTGGGAACTTTTGATGTAAACATCATCGATCAAACAATTTTTTATACGCCGAGAGTTGTAGAAATTTTTGGGTTTCAACCGGGTGATGTTATTCCCTATTCTATTTTTATAGATTCAATTTATCCTGACGATAAAGCGATAAGACAGGCTGCACATGAAACCGCAAAAAAAACCGGAGAACTGTTTTATGAATCAAGAATTATCCTGCAGGATAAAAGCATAACATGGATCAGACTGAATGGAAAATATTCTTTTGTAAATAATAAACCAGTATCATTTGTGGGTACGCTCCTGGATATAACAGAAGAAAAAAAAGCTGCAGATTTATTAGAATATAAAATTGCAGAAAGAACTTTAGAATTGAAACAGGCTAATGAGCAACTTAAACAATTTACTTATGCCGCATCTCATGATCTGCAGGAACCTCTGAGAAAAATAAGTTTCTTTTTAGACCGATTACTGGCAGGTTTAGGGCCATCTATAAGTGACGAAAATAAACAAACTGCAGAAAGGATTTTAAAAACATCTGCAAGAATGCGCAACCTTATTGATGATCTTTTGCATTATTCCAACTCCACCTTTGGCGCAGTAACATTTGAAAATACAGATTTTACAGCAATTGCAAAAGATGTGTTGGATGATATGGAAGCCACGATTATAGAAAAAAATGCATTGATAAAATTGAATCATCTTCCTGTTATTTTTGGAGACCCTATGCAACTAAAACAATTGTTTCAAAATATAATTAGCAATGCATTAAAATACCAGAAAAAAACAAAAACCCCGGAAATTTTAATTAGTTCAGAAGTTGTAAAGAGAGAGTCGTTTATTGCCTCAGGCAATAATGAAAGGAATGAGGATAAGTTTCACAAAATTATCATTAAAGATAACGGAATAGGCTTTGAGCAGGAATATGCAGACAGAATTTTTAAACTCTTTCAACGGTTACATTCAAAATACGAATATGAAGGAACCGGTATTGGACTTGCCCTTGTAAAAAAAGTTGTAGAAAATCATAATGGATTTATAACTGTAGAAAGTCAACCGGATATGGGTACTACCTTCAATATTTACTTTCCTATTCTGCAAACGATAGAATAATAATTACATCAACTCTTTTAATTTATTCACTACTTTATCTATTTCCTCTTTGGTGTTGTATTTGCTGAAGCTAAACCTCACCGTAATTTGATTGGGGTTGTTATTGATAGTTCTGATAACGTGGCTACCAGCATCTGCACCGCTTGTACAGGCACTTCCCCCACTCGCACAAATTTTATTGATATCGAGGTTAAATAAAATCATTTCCGATTTTTCTGTTTTGGGGAAACTCACACTTAAAACTGTATACAAACTTTGTCCTAAAACATCGCCATTAAAATTAACTCCGGGTATATTTTGTTTTAGTTGTTCATGCATATAGTATTTTAAAGTGCCGATGTATGCACTCTCCTTTTCATAAGCTGACGTTGCCAGTTCAAGTGCTTTGGCAAAACCAACAATGCCATAAATATTTTCTGTCCCCGCACGCATGTTTCGTTCCTGCGATCCCCCGTGTACAAAGGGTTTTATGCGTACATTCTCATTTATATAAATAATACCAACGCCTTTAGGTCCATGAAATTTATGGGCTGCACCGGTAATAAAATGAATAGGGGTATTTCTTAAATCCAGAGGAAAATGACCAACAGTTTGCACGGTATCGCTGTGAAAAATAGCATTGTATAGTTTGCATAAATTACCTACTGCATGCAGATCAAGCATATTACCAATTTCATTGTTTGCATGCATTAATGTAACTAATGTTTTTTCTACCGTAGCAGCAAGCAATATTTCCAGATCTTCCATATCAACATGCCCGTCCGGTAAAATTTTTACATAGCTCACCTTTATATCATCGAGGCAATTTAAATGTTCCACTGTATGTGTTACTGCATGATGTTCTATCTTAGAAGTTATGATATGCCTGCAGCCCAAATCTCGGATGGCTGCGTGTATTGCCATATTGCTGCTTTCTGTGCCACCACTTGTAAAAAATATTTCTGCGGGATTGGCATTTAAAAGTTTTGCAACTGATTTTCTTGCAGTTTCTACTGCCATTCTGGTTTCTCTGCCGTAAGAATATATAGAAGATGGGTTTCCGAATTTTTCAGTTAAGTATGGCATCATAACTTCTAATACTACAGGGTCAAGAGAAGTAGTTGCAGCGTTATCAAAATAAATTCTTTCCATGCAGTTAATTCTTTGATTCGATTTGAGTGGTTAGATAACTCAACTTAGTAGTACAAATAATACAATAATTTCAAAATTTATTTAAAAATAAATCGTTTAAAGGACCGTTGCTTCCTGAATGTCTTTCATCAATCTTTTTGCAATGTTATCCGCTGTAGTTAAATGATTGCTTTCAGCATATATTCTAATGATCGGTTCTGTATTGCTTGTGCGAAGATGAACCCAATCATTATCAAATTCAATTTTTAAACCATCATCTGTATTGATAGGCTGGTTTTTATACTTATCTTTTATGCTATCAAAAATAGATTTTACATCTGTATCTTTTTCAAGAGTTATTTTATTTTTGCTCATGTAATAGTCAGTGTAGGTATTGCGCAACTGCCTGATTGTTTTTCTGCTCTTTGCCAGTTGCGTTAAAAACAAGGCAATGCCAATTAATGCATCTCTTCCATAATGAAGATCGGGAACAATAATACCACCATTACCTTCACCTCCTATTACAGCATTTACTTCCTTCATTTTATTTACAACATTTACCTCTCCTACGGCACTTGCAAAATATTCACCGCCATGTTTTATGGTCACATCTTTTAAAGCTCTGGTGCTGCTCATATTACTTACACTGTTGCCCTTTGTAATACTCAATAAATAATCTGCAACTGCTACGAGTGTATACTCTTCACCGAACATAGTTCCATCTTCGCATACAAAGCAAAGCCGGTCCACATCAGGATCTACAGCGATACCAAGAGATGCTTTACGACGTACAACTTCTCTGCTGAGGTCGAGTAAATTTTCAGGTAAAGGTTCAGGATTGTGTGCAAATTCTCCTGTAAGCGCTTCGTTTAAAACGGATACTTTTTTTACACCAAGTTTTTTTAATAAAGCCGGAACAGCAATAGCGCCCGTAGAGTTCACTACATCTACAACAATGGAAAAGTTTGCTTCAGAAATGGCTGCAATGTCTACAGCGTTGTATGAAAGGATTTTTTCAATGTGATCTGTAAGCGTTGTTTCATTGGAAGAAATTTTACCCAACTGATCGACTGTTACAAAGTCAAAATTTTCAGCAGCGGCAATTTGTAAAATAGTTTCACCTTCTTCACCGCTTATAAATTCGCCTTTGTTATTTAATAATTTGAGAGCATTCCATTCTTTTGGATTATGGCTTGCAGTAAGAATAATTCCGCCATCTGCCTGCAAGGAAACCACCGCCATTTCTACAGTTGGAGTTGTACTTAGATCTGTATCAATTATATCTATACCCAAAGCACTTAATGTAGAAACTACAATGTTACTCACCATTTTGCCACTGATTCTGCCATCTCTTCCAATAACTACTTTTGTTTTTTCATTTTTGCCTGAACCTTTAGATTTAAGCCACATGCCGTAGGCTGCGGTAAATTTTACAATATCCAATGGTGTAAGATTTTCATCCGGTCTGCCGCCAATGGTGCCTCGTATGCCCGAAATACTTTTTATTAATGCCATGTATAATTACTCGTTTAGAGAGCTGACAAAGGTAATGATAACATTGTATTGGTAAAATAGAATTCAATAATGTGTAGATCAAAAAAAGTGGAAAATAAATAAGGAGCTGACGAGCTACGCCCGATTGAAGCGGCTATCCTTTTTGTAAGCCATCGGCGTACAAAAAGATAGTAGCGAAAAGCGGGACCGAGGTTGAATGCTGCACCAATGTTGGCGTTCAAAACATTAGGTTCACCAAAATAAAATATATTGTAAATGCTTACTTTTGCCGGATGCAAGATGCCTGGTTTAAAGATTGGTTTAATTCGCCCTATTACCACAAACTTTATGCGCACAGAGATGAAACGGAAGCAGCAGGATTTATAGATAAATTAATAGAACATTTACAACCTGCCAAGGGCTCCAGGATGCTTGATGTTGCGTGCGGAAAAGGAAGACATTCTATGCAACTGGCTACAAATGGTTTTGATGTAACCGGGATTGATTTAAGCAAAGAAAGTGTTGCTTTTGCCCTGCAAAACGAGAGCGACCATTTGCATTTTTATGAGCATGATATGCGGCTGCCTTTCTGGATCAATTATTTTGATATTGCATTTAATTTTTTTACAAGTTTCGGATATTTCAATACGCAAAGGGAGCATGATAATGCCATAAGAACGATTGCTACTTCTTTAAAACCCGGTGGTATGCTTGTGATGGATTTTTTAAATGTTGAATTTTCTGCGCATCGCTCTGTGGCAGAAGATATACAAAGCATAGGAACTTCTGAATACCATATCAGTAAGTGGTTTGACGAAACACATTTTTATAAAAAAATTATTGTGCAGGATCCAAAACTTGCAAAACCCTTGCAGTACACCGAGAAGGTTTCTAAATTTAAACTAAAAGATTTTGAAACAATGTTTAGCAAACAGGGACTTATAATAAAGGAAGTTTTTGGTGACTATGATTTTAATAAATACGATGCAGCAACATCGCCGAGGCTTATAATGATAGCTACTTTAAGGTAAATTGATCCTAAAGTATTTATTGGTCTTTGCTTCTACCTGCTCCAAATTTTTAATGGCACGTTAAAAGAAATAGTTGATTTATTGATTCTTAAAAAGTCCATATTTTAAAATACAGAATATGGCTCTCACGCCATCTTTCCATCCAATTTTTTTCCCTTCTAAATAAGTTCTGCCGTAATAGGAAATACCTACTTCATAAATTCTGATATTTGGAATGCGGGCAATTTTTAAAGTGACCTCAGGCTCAAAACCAAAGCGCTGTTCTTTAAGCTTTACGGATTTTATTATATCTGCCCTAAACATTTTGTAACATGTTTCCATATCGCTTAGGTTAAGGTTTGCAAACATGTTGGAGAGTTGTGTAAGAAATTTATTTCCTATGGTGTGCCAGAAGAAAAGAATGCGGTGCGGACGCCCTCCCGTAAATCTGCTGCCGTAAACTACATCTGCAACTTCATCTTCCAGCGGCTGTAGTAATATTTTATATTCTTCGGGGTTGTATTCAAGATCTGCGTCCTGTATAACAACGTAATCTCCCGTTGCTGCAGCTATACCTGTATGAAGAGCTGCGCCTTTGCCTTTGTTAACCTTGTGATTTAAAATATTTATTTCCTGGCCTGGATTTGCATTCTTGTATAATTCCACCGAAGCAACAGAATCATCTGAACTGCAATCATTCACAACAATAATTTGTTTGCTGATGTTATTTTGGAGTTGAACTGATTTTATTTTCGCCAAGGTAACTGCTATTGTCTTTCCTTCGTTGTAAACCGGAATAACAATGGAGAGTACTTTCATGAGAGAATAATAAATGGATATAATTAGTTGGGTTATTTGTAAAAGTACATAAAACAACTTAAGCCTTTATAACTGCAAGCAATGCAAAAGGATATTCGTTTTGCCGAAACTGTATATTTGTGATTTAATGATAATGCTGTTCACATGCTGAAGAAACTTCTGGAAATTGACCGTTATCTTTTTTTAAAAATAAATCGAGACTGCAGCAACGATTTTTTTGATACGATAATGCCTTTTGTAAGAGAACCTCAATTTTGGGCTCCTCTTTATCTTTTCATTTTATTATTTGTTGTTTTAAATTTTGGTAAAAAAGCAGTTTGGTGGATAATTGGAGCTCTTGTAACAGTTGCACTTACAGACTCTATAAGCAGTAAAATAATTAAACCTTTTTTTGCAAGACCTCGGCCATGTATGGACCCGGAATTTTCTGCTCAGGTAAAATTGGTAGCAAGTTATTGTGGAGGAAACGGAAGTTTTACATCATCGCATGCGAGCAATCATTTTGGCCTAGCCATGTTTTTTTTTATAACAATGCAACATCTTTCCCCAAAACTTATAAATCTGTTTTTTGTGTGGGCTGCATTGGTATGCTTTGCACAAATTTATGTAGGTGTACATTACCCGTCTGACATTATAGGTGGTGCCGTCTTAGGAATTTTAACCGGCAGTTTTGTAGGGAGATTTTATAATAATAAAAACGGATTGTTGCAACCCATTCAGATATTATGAGTAGAAATTTTATTTATTTTATTCTCTTTTTAATTCCCGTTTACATCATAGGCTTTGGTATAGATATAATGGATATTGATGCTTCTCAGTATGCAGAGATGAGCCGTGAAATGAGCCTTAGCAAGAGCTACCTGCAGGTATTTGAAATTGGCAAAGATTATCTTGACAAGCCCCCATTTTTATTTTGGGTTACATCCCTTAGCATGAAAATTTTTGGCGCCAACAACTTTGCTTATCGCCTACCCTCTTTTGTATTTGCAATGTTTACTTTGTTTTCTACATACAAATTTGCTTTGCTTTTTTACAAGAAAGATATTGCTTTTTTAGCCGCATTGATATTGGCATCTTGCCAGGCATTTTACCTGATAAACCATGATGTAAAAACAGATACCATATTAATGAGCTGGGTCATATTCAGCATCTGGCAACTGGCTGCATGGCTTCAAAATAAAAAGATCATACACATTATTTTAGGCTTTGCAGGTATTGGCTTTGGCATGCTTACAAAAGGACCGGTAGCACTTATTGTACCTGTGCTTTCATTTGGTACGCATATTTTATTAACCCGTAATTTCAAAGCAATTTTAAGGTGGGAATATTTGCTTGGACTTATTGTGACAGCAATTATTTTACTGCCTATGTGCTATGGATTGTACACACAATTTGATCTGCATCCCGAAAAATTAGTGAACAATAAAACCGGTGTTTCAGGGTTGAGGTTTTTCTTTTGGACCCAAAGTTTTGGCCGCATCACAGGCGAATCCGTCTGGAACAACAACAGCAATATTTTTTTTCTTTTTCAAAATTTACTTTGGGCTTTTTTACCCTGGATAGTAATTTTTATTGTTGCGTATTTTTTTGAATTGAAAACTCTTGTAAAACAAAAATTTAAAATTGACTTGTCTCATGAATGGATTTGTATGGGTGGTTTTACGCTTACATATTTGGCCCTTGGCTCCAGCAGGTACCAGCTTCCACATTACATATTTGTAGTATTGCCTTTTGCAGCAATCATTACAGCAAAATTATTAATCAAATTGTATGAAGGAGAGAATCCACGTTTGTTAAAGGTTTTAGAGAAAAGTCATTTTATACTTTTTGCATTGCTTCATATAGCTTTAATAATTTTAATGACATTCAGTTTTCCTGCACCGCTTTGGTTGGTGATATTGCTTTTTATTTCATTAATTATTTTTTATTACTTCTTTACCAAAAAAAGTATTTCATTTTATCTCATCAAATTATCTGTGTTCAGTTTTTTGCTTGTTAATCTTTTTCTTAACGCATGGATATATCCTTCTCTTCTAAAGTACCAGGGAGGAAATAACGTCGGCAGATTTATTAATGACCAGCATATCGCCACAAAAAATACATTTATTTATCAGGAACATGTATGGCATTCTTTGCATTTCTATAGCAACGATATCATAGTA
>JANXTN010000011.1 GCA_025352435.1 Ferruginibacter sp.
ACGGTGACTGCCTGCTGCTGCGGATAAAATTTGTTGCGGCCGTATCCAGTAATGCGGAATGTTTACATCACCAATTTTATACATCGTATCTGCAGATGAGTATTTTCTTACGACATTATTTTCGGCATCCCTTATTTCCAGACTGATGCCATTTACATTTTCATTTAAATAATAATTTATGATGGCACCGTCCGGTGGGTTTTGCCCTGCCGGTTCTTCCTGCGGTATCGGAGTATCAGGATTCATATTCCATCTTACCCGAAATGCATCTTGTGGTTTGTATAAAATAGTTTTACGGGTTGTGAGTTGATTGCTGACCTGTCTTAAGGCTGTGATATCATCCAATATCCAAAAGCTTCTGCCATGTGTACCTATTACCAAATCATCATCTTTTATTATCAAATCTCTTATGGATGTAGCAGGCATATTTAACCGCAACGATTGCCAGTTTGCACCATCATCAAACGAAACATACACTGCTGTTTCACTTCCGGCAAACAATAAACCTTTTTTTATAGGGTCTTCTTTTACAACATTGATCGGACCGTTGGGCAACCCGTTTACAATTTCCTCCCATGTTTTTCCGCCATCCACCGTTTTGTAAATATGCGGCTTCATATCATCCAGTCTTATTTTATTAACTGCTGCATAAGCGGTGTTTGCATCTGTATTGCTTGCATCCATCAACGAGATTTTGCTCCAAGCCGTAAGCTGTGGTGGGGTTACATTACGCCATGTTTTTCCGCCATCTTTTGTTACATGAATCAATCCATCATCCGTACCGCACCAAATGGTATTGATATCTACATAGGAAGGCGCAACGGTATAAATCACGCCACGTCTTTTCATTTTATTTATATCATCATTTACATAAACGCCAATGTTGCCGGGTATATTTTTAATGACGTCTGCAGAGTCTCTTGATAAATCTGGACTAATAATCTGCCAGCTGTTACCACCGTTATTTGTTTTAAACAAAACATTTCCCGCATAGTACAACGTTTTTTTATCAATTGGGTTGAACAATACAGGCGCTGTTCTTACAAATCTATAAGCGCCACTTCGTACTGCTTCGGGTGCAATATTTTGTGCCTGCCCCGTGCGTTTATCAAAGCGTGAAATTTTGCCTCCGTAAATAATATTATTGTCCAAAGGATCTGCCACCACATAACCATATTCTTCTGCAGCAACCGGCTGCCAATCCCTAAATGTTATGCTGCCATTGTTGCCACGAGATGCAATACCTACGCTGCCGCTTTCCTGCTGACCACTGTATACATTGTACGGAAACGCATTGTCTGCACTTACATGATAAAACTGTGCGGTAGGTTGGTTGTACCAACTACTAAAAGTTTCTCCACCATTTACAGTAATAATTGCACCCTGGTCACTCGCTATTAAAATGATCTTGTTATTGGTTGGGTTTATCCAAATGCGGTGATAATCATCGCCACCCGGTGCCCCACGAAAAGCTTCCCATGTTTTACCCGCATCCGTACTTCTCCAGGTAACTACATTGGCTGTATAAACAATATCTGCGTTGGCAGGGTCCACTTTTACTTCTGCAAAATCACTTCCTCTGCCCCAGAATCTTTCATCTGCATTTATGTTTGTCCAGCTCTCACCTGCATCATCACTTCTGTAAATGCCACCAGCTTTTCCAGCATCTACGGTAGCGTATAATCTGTTTGAATTTGATGGCGCAATACAAAACCCAATTCTACCCAAACCCTGATCTGTACCCGGCAGACCTGCAGTTAATTTTTTCCATGTTGTTCCGCCGTCAATGCTTTTAAAAAGTCCACTTTCTTTTCCGTTCCATGCACCATTTTCCCAAGGCCCTTGCCTGGCCGCCCACATATCTGCATAAACAATATTTGAATTGTTAGGGTCGATGGTAACCTGCACGGCGCCCGTATTTTCATCTTTGTACAACACACGCTCCCATATTTTTCCCCCGTCTAAAGTTCTGTATACACCACGCTCTTCATTTGCACCGTAAGGATGGCCAAGTGCCGCTACAAATAAACGATTTTCATTTGCAGGATCAATGGCGAGACCGCCAATTTGCTGAGCATTCTTAAGGCCGATGTTTGTCCATGTTTTTCCTGCGTCTGTCGATTTATACATACCATCTCCAACACTCAGATCAGGCCGCTGTAAACCTTCGCCGCTACCAACATAAATGACATTTGGGTTAGATGGTGACACTACTACATCGCCAATACTTCCTGTAGGTTGGTCATCAAAAATGGGTTTCCATGTATGACCAAAATCGGTTGTTTTCCAAACGCCACCATTGTTTACACCGATGTAAAAAACATTTGGTTGCGATGGCACACCAACAGCACCAACGGTTCTGCCGCCACGGTGCGGACCAATACAGCGCCATTGCATTGCATCGAAATATTTTGCATCTATTGACTGTGCAAAAGAAGAAACGACCGATAAAATAATAAATGTAAAAAAGATGGTTCCTTTTATTTTCATGATATATGCAGTTTGGTTATTCAATTTAGTGTTTTTTGTGGAGTGTTGTTTTTTGAATGGGGCATTTTAATTGTAGCCAACCGAGTAATTTTATTTTTTCAAACTTGGGGGCATGGGCAACAATGCAAAGCCAAACCTTTGTCACGGGCTCATGCGCTACAATCTTTTTTGTTCAAGGGCAACAATCCCGCACCTGATGCAGGACCGCTTCTATCCCTGCCATGCGCAGCTGTGGAAGTTTTTCAACTTTGTCAAAAAATGATCAGTTACGCACATAAATTCTGTACGTAAAATTTTCTATTCTATCTAAATTCCATTTTTGGCAGACTTTTAGCCGATGAATGTGAAAATTTAAATATTGAAAGCATTTTTACCCAAATTGTATTGTATTTTATTGACAGCTATATTAGCTACGCAATTGTCATTGGCACAGGAAAGGGTTGATACCTATAAAATTATCAGTGCCGGACCTCAGTATAAAAAAGGCTCTTTTTACCAATCGCTTTGGGGACGTAACTATCGTAAAGAATGGATAACGCCTGTAACATTCCCCGTAATACAGTTGGATACTTTAAGAGGCGGAATTGTTTCATACAAAGAAGGCGGCAGCAATCAATCAAAATCTCTGCATATCAAGACTGCGGGAGATAAAGAATACGCATTACGTTCTGTAGATAAATCCCTGTCAAAAGTCATCCCTAAAATATTTCAAAAAACTTTTCTTGCAGCTATCGTAAATGATGAAATATCCATGTCGCATCCGTACGGCGCCCTGGGCGTTCCTATAATGGCAGATGCCTTAAAAATTCCGCACACGAATCCTGTATATTATTATTTACCGGAACAAAGGGCTCTTGATTCCCTGAATAAAAAATATGCTGGTAAAGTTTATTTATTTGAGCAAAGGCCAAAGGGAGATTGGAGTGATGCAGCCAATCTTGGAAACTTCGGTGAATTTGAAGACACTGATGATATGATGAAAAAAATATTAAAGGACAATGATCATTTGGTAGATCAATCTGCGTTTGTGAGAGCAAGATTATTTGATATGCTTATTGCAGATTTTGATCGACATGCAGATCAGTGGAAATGGGGCGTAAGAAAAGACGGTGAGAAAACGATTTACGTGCCTATCCCAACAGACAGGGATCAGGCATTTTTTAAACACAATGGGATACTGCTAAATCTGGTGATCTCTGCGGCCGGACTACAATTTTTGCAAAGCTATGATGACAAGATTCGTAATGTAAAAGGGTATGCCTTTATCAACCGAAATATAGACAGATGGTTCACGAATAAGATTACCCTGTCGGAATGGGAATCAACAGCAGACAACATTCAGCAATTGCTCACGGATGATGTTATAGAGCGTTCAATCAAAGGAATGCCGCCGGAAATATTTGCATTGTCGGGCAATGATCTGATTACAAAGATGAAAAGTCGGCGCAGTCACTTGAAAGAATATGCTGCAGAATATTATTCACTTTTAGCAAAACAACCGGAAGTAATAGGAACCAAAGGCTCTGAATTATTTGAGATAAAAAATGACGAAGATGTTACTACTGTAAATGTTTACAACATTAATAAAAAAGGAGAGACAGAAAACAAGGCTTTTTATTCAAGAACTTTTCTCGCAAAGGAAACGGAAGAATTGAGAATTTATGGATTATCAGGGAATGATGTTTATAAAATTACCGGAACGGAAAAGCCTAAAATAAGCATGCGTATTTTAGGCGGTGCTGAAAGAGATTCGATCATTGATCTTTCCTCAGGCAAAAGCAACCTTGAAGTGTATGATAATGCAGATAATTATTTTTCGCATAACAATAAATATAAACTGCATATTTCTGATGATACCGCTATTCATCATTATAATTACAACAGTTCCTATTCGCTGCCTGATAAAAAAGGGTTTAAGCCTCATATTGGTTTCAATGATGCAGACCGTATTTATGCGGGCATTCGTTATCAATTTATAAATCACACCTGGGGCAAAAAACCGTATGCTTCCAAGCAGAGTATAGATGTAGATTTTTCGCTTATTCAACGAGCGTTCAGCACCACTTACACGGGATTATTTCCTAAGCTGGTCGGCAAATGGGATTTATCAACAAAAGCAAACTATGATCAGGAACGCTGGATCAACTTTTTTGGGTTAGGTAATGAAACTCCTTTGATTTCTAAAAGCACAAATTATTACAGGATGCGCTCTGAAGAAGGCTCAGCGGATGTAGGACTCGGAAGAAAATTCGGAATGAACAACATTCGTATTTCAGGTTTTTACCAAAGAGTAAAAATTAAGAATGATAATGCAAGGTTTGTAGCAATGAAACTTGCGAGCTTTATTCCGGGCATATTTAATCCTGATAATTTTGCGGGGATGCAGGTTGTATTGAACCATGCTAATGTGAAAGATTCTATCTTACCGGAAAGAGGATATGCTTTTTCTCTTGCGGCAAAGCACACACAAAATTTTGCAAACAGTGAAAAGTCTTTTCAACGATACGACGGAAACGTTCAATTTTTTATACCCATCGTGCCGAAATTATCTTTAGCGGTAAAAACCGGTGCGGCTACAATTACAGGTACTCCTTTATTTTATCAGTATCCGAGTATCGGTGAGAGTTTTAACCTGCGTGGTTTCAGACGGGAAAGGTTTAGCGGTAAAAGCACTTTTTATAACAACACAGAATTAAGATTTATTACAAACGTACGGTCCTATATTTTTAACGGAAAGGCAGGCCTGATCGCTTTTATGGATAACGGCAGGGTTTGGACTACGGGAGAAAATTCAAATACATTTCATAAGTCTTATGGCGGTGGTATTTTGTTAGCCCCGTTTAATTTAATTTCTGCAGCGGTTACTTACGGAATATCTGAAGAGGCAAAAATGCTTCAGATAAGGCTTGGTGTACTGTTCTAATAAAAAGCTGAAACAAAATATGGAAACTGAGTAATAATTTTAAAACTTGGGGCATGGACAATTGTGCAAAGCCAGACATTTGTTACGGGCTAATGCTGCAATCTTTTTTGTTCAAAGGCAACAAAAAAGTATTTCCGCTTATATCCCTGCCATGAGGAGCGGTGGAACTTTTTTCAACCTTGTCTAAAATTAATTAAGTACACTGCGAGGGTGTGGTTTATGCGCTGGAAAGATTAGAAAAGAATGCTATTTTTATTTGCAAAGGCACCGTCTTCGACCTGCCGACACGCTGGTGCTTTTTTAAATCTTAAATACTTTTATACACATGTCGACTGTTAATCAGCCTTGGCGTTTTATAATTTAAAGGATGCACTCCGACGAAGGCGGAGAATCTAATTACGCTTTACCCATTTCACCCACGAGTTGCCAAATCTCTTTACTTTTAAAAAATGCAATGTTGCTTTTATTATTCTTAGCAGCGCCAATCATGGCTTGCGCCAAACTTAGTGTAGATAACGGTTTTAAAGAAAGGAAAAGTCCTATTTTGTTAAATACCTTAATAATGGTTACGCCAATTTTTTCGCCTATCCTGTCGCTATTATGTCGTATTAAAATAGGAGGATTAAAAATAGAAAGAAGTGGAAACTGTAATTTTATTACTGCATCTTCCAATTGACCTTTCATTTTTGTATAAAAAACACGAGACTTGGCTGAGGCGCCTTGCGATGAAACCAACACATAGTTTTTAACCTGATTTTCTCTGGCTGCTTTTGCAAATTAAAAATGTGGAGAATAATGTATTAATAGATAATGCTGCAAAACATGCCATCATAGTTGGTGCTACCGGTGCCATAGGCAAAGATTTGTTGGAGTTGTTATTAAAAAATAATTCTTTTTATAAAGTAGATGTATTTGTACGCCGACACATAGATATTAAAAATGAAAA
>JANXTN010000026.1 GCA_025352435.1 Ferruginibacter sp.
TAAAAAAGAAACGGGACTTTACATTGTTAAAAATGAAAAGTCCTGTTATGTGACCACGCGTTAGGATTATACGCTATCCCTGAAAAGCCTTATTACACTGCGTTTTAAGAGAGTCAATTTTACTTTTTTACCACTTTGTTCACCACCTAAAAACTATCAAAATAAATTAACCATTATTGAGAAAATAAAATGTTGCCAAGCATTGTATTAATTTAATTGCTTTCATACTCTATCCATGCCTTGACTATAACGATGCTTTTACTCAAGCACGAAGGAATTTATTTACGAGGTCCTCTTTTAACCCTGTGAATTCACAGAACTCATTTATAGAAATAAAGTCTCCGTCTTTTTTGTTGTATGTGATTCGGATGCGGGCAAGAAGCTTGGGTGCCGCCCGCTCTCTGCGGCCGGTAATATTCATGATTTCTTTTGCATAAATGACAATTCTATTTGGTACCATATACTACATAGCCCTGCACAGACGGAACGCCTATTTCTTCTGAACATTTAAACCGATTAAAATTGTGGTGATAAAGCAAAAGTAAACAGTTAAATGATATCTACGACGATTTGCTTTTGTAATCTATAAAATCATAAATCCTATTTAAAAATGTCAAAACAAAAAGGTATTATTAAACTGAAGGTACTATCGGAGATATTACTTTCTGCAAATCGCAGGACGGCTGCTTAGCCCGGGAAAAAGGCGGCATAGACGCCCCCCGTATTGTAAGCGATCCTGCGTTTCAGCGTACCTGTGAGAACGGAAGCGAATTTGGCACTTCAGGAAAAGCAGGCAAAATGCTGAGGACTGCACTGAGGGCATTGTTACAAAATACTCTGACAACAGGATGGTAAGCAGGCTTACACGAGAGATGGTAAAAGTGGTGCAGGCAGATGCTACAAACGGAAGAGGAGAAAGAAATGTGCTTGATGGCGAAACAAAATTGTTGAAAGGTCAAATTTTATGTTGCCGATGGGTTAGAATACATATCCTGCTCCCGATCCTAATATCAATCCGGTATATTTCACGTGCCTAAAGTAGGACCTCGCTAAATAACCATAAGTGTGACCTTACCGATCATTTTGTTACCCATTAATTAATCAATAGTCAAAATGTTAACTATTAATAATAAAATACTTCAAACTGGCATTGCGATTGAGGGCTTCATAGCATGAATAATTATTTTTTACCAAAAGTTCTTCTAATTGAAGATGATCAAGATGATGTTGAATTTTTTAAATACGCTTTGGCACAAGCGTCACCTAAAACTAAACTACATGTAGAACAAAGCTGCCTTGATGGAATAAATCATTTAATAGAAAATATAAATGTGCGACCCGATGCTATATTTTTGGATTTAAGGATGTACCTGTTAGATGGTGATGAATGCATTAAACTGATAAAAAAAAATGATGATCTAAAAGATATTCCTATAGTGGCAGTTTCAACTTCAATAACCCCTGACCTACTTGAAAAACTATACAACTTAGGTATAACTTACTTCATCACAAAACCGACCACTCTCGAAAAATTACAGCAAGCATTAAAAAAAGTTGCGACAACTCCTAATCTATTTAATCTAAGTACGAGGGAGAGCTTTCACATGCAGGACTTTGATTAGTTACAGGTTTTTTGACTAAAAATCTTTGAATAAGGAATCTTATTTCATTCCAACTTAGTGGCATATTACCAACCATATTCTTTCAGATTAAGAACAATTGGAAACAATTTAGAATTCCTCATGTGGAGCCGAAGGGTTTGAAATTGAACCCCTGATTTCTTTTATCACATTTTCTTAATCATTTAAAATTACATAGCGGTTATTTTTTCTGCCGTTTTCCATATTTCAATGTCCTGCTGTCTTTGATTATACCTTTCCAGTTAAGACCGAAAGCGAAGTCATATACATTCCCTTCTGTATCCACATGGCATTTCATGTCCAGCGGCACATCTTCCTTTTGCTCTTCTACAGTCCGCATGTCAGCCGGCATTTGCAAGGGCAAAATCTCCCTCAGGTCTTTTGCCAT
>JANXTN010000034.1 GCA_025352435.1 Ferruginibacter sp.
TGTTTTTATCAATACATCTCTTACTTTACTACCCTGGTTTGGTCCTACAATTCCAGCTGCTTCTAACTGGTCCATCAACCTACCTGCTCGATTATAACCAAGCTTCATTCTCCGTTGCAGCAATGATGTACTTCCACTCTGGCTTATAACAATGAGTTTTGCAGCATCTTCAAATAATGCATCCTTATTATTTACATCAAAATCCTTTGCATCATTATCTTTCTCATCCTGATATTCCGGCAATAAAAATGCTGCTGGATAGCCGCGTTGCTCACCAATAAAATCTACAATTTTATCTACTTCAGGCGTATCTACAAATGCACATTGAAGTCTTACTAATTCTCCATTATAGCTTATCAACATATCCCCTTTACCAATCAATTGCTCTGCACCACCTATGTCTAAAATCGTACGACTGTCGATTTTACTACTTACTTTAAAAGCTATACGTGCGGGAAAGTTTGCCTTGATAGTACCCGTAATAATATTTACTGATGGGCGCTGTGTTGCAATAATTAAATGTATACCAATTGCTCTTGCAAGCTGTGCCAGTCGTGCAATTGGCATTTCTACTTCTTTGCCTGCGGTCATTATTAAATCTGCAAATTCATCTACAACCAATACAATAAAGGGCAGAAAATCATGACCTTTTTCAGGATTTAATTTTCTGGCAACAAACTTTTCATTATACTCTCTTATGTTTCTGCAACCCGCTTCTTTTAAAAGATCATAGCGGTTGTCCATTTCAATACAAAGTGCATTTAAAGTATGCACTACTTTCTTGGTATCAGTGATAATTGAATCTTCTTCACCGGGCAACTTTGCAAGAAAATGTTTTTCGATGGTTTTATAAATGCTAAGCTCTACTTTTTTAGGATCTACCAACACAAACTTTAATTGTGAAGGATGCTTTTTGTAAAGCAAGGAAACAAGTATGGCATTTAACCCAACCGATTTACCTTGACCTGTTGCACCTGCCATCAATAAATGGGGCATTGCTGCGAGGTCTACAATAAAATTTGTATTGTCAATTCTCTTACCAATTGCAATGGGCAAAGCAAACGTACTTTTTTGAAATTTATCATCAACCAGCAAGGTCTTCATACTCACCATTGTCTTACGTGTGTTTGGCACCTCTATACCAATTGTACCTTTACCCGGAATGGGAGCGATGATACGGATCCCAAGCGCAGCAAGGCTTAGCGCTATATCATCTTCCAGATTTTTAATTCGGGAGATCCTTACACCTGCAGCCGGAATTATTTCATACAACGTAACGGTTGGCCCTACCGTTGCAGAAATTTTTTGTATTTCAATATCGTAATTCTTCAGTGTTGAAATAATCTGGTTCTTATTATTCTCCAACTCTTGCGGATCTTGAATTACTTTTTCACTGCCATGATTTTCCAACAATTCTACCGAAGGATATTTATAATCTCTCAAATCTAAAATAGGATCGTACGGAACCATCTTATTCACATCTGCTGCAGTCTTTGGTTTATAAATTTCTTCTTCAACAATATCAGGAGCAGTTTTTACTTCCAATTCAAGATCGCTACTAATCGCATTAGTTGGTGAAGCAATAAACAGTTCTGGTTGTTTTTTTTGCGGAAGTACAACTGTATTTACAATTCTTGCCCCTCTTTTTTGTTCTTCTTCTTTCTCAGATACCGAAAGTTCATGATCAAATTGAGGACTTTGGTCTGGTATATTTACAAACCCTGCATTGCTGCTCAGCATATTTCCGGTAGCAGCTGTTTCAAGGTCAATCTCGGCATTTTCATCTATTTCATTTTCCGGAAGTTGACTTGTAAAACTATCTGCTGCATTTTCTGTAACAACCTTCCCCGGTAATTTAAATGAAGGATTAAAGCGCCAGATTATATAGGCTAAAAATGCCACAGCAATAATTCCTATCGTACCTATTTTACCAATAGCATTGTAAAGATAATCTCTGCACATATCTCCTACTGCTCCGCCCCAGGCAAAATCGTTTCCTTGCATAATAACCGATGCAGTAATACTTAACAAAGGAAGCCCGACAATTAGGTATTTTATATTTCTAAAAACTGAGAAAACTTTTTTGCCAAAAAAAAGATTTATACCAATTATAAAAAAGAAAGTACAAAGAAGATAAGACGCTACTCCAAAACCTTTGTAAATTAAAAAGTGTGAAATAAAAGCTCCAAAGGTTCCCATCAGATTCGCAACTTTGGTATCTGTGCCTGCAAGGAGTTTATATCCTTCTTTAAAAACTTTATCCTGGTCTTCATCCCAAGTAAATAAATAAGAGGTAAAGGCCACAAAGAAAAGTATGGCAAACAGCAAGCAAATACTTCCTGCGATTTTATGGGTACGTTCGTCCTTAAGTAAATCTTTAACCTCTACCATTTCCTCTTTCTCCTGCTTCAATGCATCTGCAGCTTTGGTATTTTTTTTAATGGATTTTATTTTTTCCGCCATGGCGTTAAAGGTAATAAAAAACGTTACGTAGCAAAGTAAAAAATGTTTTTAAAAGTAGCTTGATTCACATTCAAATGTTTACCTCAACAATCTAACTTTAAAGGCTCCTTTTTGATTGGTATAAACTTAGCACAATTAAACTCCATCCTACTATAAAACATATTCCACCAAATGGAGTTATAGCACCCAGCCAATTCATATTGTCATAGCCATTTGCTCTAAAAAAAGTAAGTGCATACAGCGATCCACTAAATAAAATAATTCCTGCAAGGAATAAATTTCCTGCCCAAATCAAATATTTAAGAGGAAAATCTTTGTAGATAATTCCCACAAAAAAAATAGCAAACACATGGTACATCTGATATCTTACTCCTGTTTCAAAAACAGATAACGTTTCAACATTTACCCGGCTTTTAATTGCATGTGCAGCAAAAGCCCCGAAGATAATTGTCAATGCTCCTATGAATGCAGCAATCTTTAAAAAACGTTTATTCATTCGTACTTATCATTTATATATTTTGATACAATTAAAAACCCATCTTTATTTAATTGATGGCGTTGTAAAATAAGCTGACTCTGATTGTAAAACGCAATGCGACTTCCTAATTTGTTTTTGATAAATAACTTTAGTACCTCATCATCCTGATTATTTATTAAAGGCCTGACTGTACTATCCTTTTTTAAACGATCGTAAATATTACTTTCTGATTCATTCAAAAAAATAGTTACACCATTTTTATTCATCCATTGCATGTTGTCAAAAAAACATGGCGTACCGCCACCGCAGGCAATGATACAGTCCTCAAAACGATCTGTGTTTCTTAACACTGCTGCTTCTCTTTCTCTAAAATAATCTTCTCCAAAAATTTTAAAAATGTTTTCAATTGTTTTTCTTTCCTCTTCTTCAATTAAAGTATCGAGATCATAAAACGCAATTGAATGCTTTTCTCCCCATAACTTACCTAAAAAACTTTTACCTGCTCCCATGAAACCTATCAAGAAAATTCTCATATTGTAAAGGTATGTATCTCTTAATTTGGAATGAATCACAATGACCTAGTTATTTAATTTTTGCTAAAGTAAGTTCGGTATTTTTG